>DATFCK010000367.1:0-5600 GCA_035253185.1 Chthoniobacterales bacterium
TCACCCTTCCAGTAACTCCGCGCCGCATCGCGATATTTTCCGTTCCACTCCGACCAGCCGGTGGGGAACCCGCCGACCTGATAACCACCGGGACCGACATCCCATGGTTCAGATATCAGTTTCACTCGCGAGAGCACCGGATCCTGATGGATGGCTTCGAGAAATGGATGAAGCCGGTTAAACCCGTTGAAGTCACGCGCCAGCGCGGTCGCCAGATCAAATCGAAATCCGTCTACGTGCATTTCGGTGACCCAATAGCGCAGACTATCAAGAACCATTTGCAGCGTCCGAGGATGCAGGGTCTCTACCGTGTTGCCGGTGCCGGTATAATCCATGTGGAATCGCGGGTTTTCCGGCGACAAACGATAGCTGGCGACGTTGTCGACGCCGCGGAAGGAGAGGGTAGGCCCGAGGTGGTTGCCTTCTCCGGTATGGTTGTAAACCACATCCATGATCACCTCAATCCCGGCCGCGTGCAGGCTGCGCACCATTTCTTTGAATTCGGTCACTTGCTGACCCATCTGGCCGCTGCTGCTGTATTCGCCGTGAGGCGCGAAAAACCCGATGGTGTTGTAGCCCCAATAATTCGTTAGGCCCCGGTCGATTAACACTTTGTCGTCCACATGCGCGTGCACCGGCAATAATTCGACCGCGGTAATGCCAAGATTTTTCAGATAATCGATGGCCGGCCCGCTGCCCAGGCCGGCGTAGGTGCCTCGCAGATTTTCCGGAATTGCGTCGAACAATTTAGTGAAGCCTTTCACGTGGACTTCGTACACTATCGATTGTGAGATAGGGATGTTAGGCCGGCGGTCGTCACCCCAGTCGAAACTGTCATCAATCACTACGCATTTGGGCATTCCCCATGCATCGTCGCGAAAGTCGCGGGTCAGATCTTCATTCTTGTCACCCACCACATAGCCAAACATTTCGTCACCCCAGACAATCTCGCCGGCGAGGGCCCGGGCGTAGGGATCGAGTAACAACTTTGAGCTGTTGAAGCGCAGACCGTGCGCCGGATCGTACGGCCCGGAGACACGATACCCATACAACTGTCCCGGCTGTACGTCGGGAAGAAAGACATGCCAGACCTGCTCGGTCTGTTCGGTCATTGGAATGCGCACCGCCTCTTTGGCCGCGTCCAGGTTGTCGAATAAACAAAGATCCACCGAAGTGGCGCCACCGGAAAAAAGGGCGAAATTGACACCATTCCCCAGCCAGTTCGCTCCCAACGGATATGGATGCCCGAGCCAGGTTTTTAGCGGCGTCATAACGGAGCCGTTCTTATCGGCTACGGGTAAGAGCTTCGCAATGGATGAAATGATGAATGTCGAAAGAAAGGGGACCAATTCGCGTAACTTGATTATGCGGTGCGTGGTGCATGTCTGCTTTTGCCTGGTGGCCGCCGCGGCCACGGCTGCATTCATCCGCGCCCAAAATTTTTCGAGGTTGCCCGACAACCCCACGATCGATCGGATGGTGGTGGAAAAATCAGCTCGAAAACTATCGGTGTTTCGTGATGGAAAACTTTGGAAGACGTACGCGGTAGCCCTCGGCGGAAATCCGATCGGGCACAAACAGGAAGAAGGCGACATGAAAACGCCGGAGGGTGTTTACACAATCGATTATCGAAACCCGCAAAGCGATTTTCATCTGGCCTTGCATGTGTCATATCCGTCCGCCGAAGACACGGCGCGCGCGGCTGAGCGCGGTGTCTCCGCGGGAGGCGATATTATGATTCACGGACTCCCGAACGGGCAGGGATCAATGGCCGATGCTTATCGCAACCGAGATTGGACGCTGGGTTGCATTGCCGTTACCGACGAAGAAATCGAAGAACTGTGGCGGATCACGCCGGATGGCACGCCTATCGAGATTCGACCCTGAGAAACAACCTGGAAACGACTGTGAAACTTGGCAACGGCCGGTGAAATCGTTCCGTTACTGCTCCCGGCACGCGCGCCCGGCCCCTCGGCATGCGATAGATTAAAAAAATCTCACATGAAAATGTTGCTGTCCTGTTTTGCGGCTTTGGCAATGACAATGCTCCTTTGTAGTTGCGGCTCCACCAATACCATCATGGTTGGCCAGGCCCGGCCGGCGATCAGTCCGAACGCCGTGCGAGTGTATTACACGCCGCCTCGCCGGTTCGAACGGATTGCGATGATCAATTCTTCAAGCGGACCGACGTGGGCTTTCACTACCCGGGGGCAAACCGAAGATGCCATCAACCAGCTGCGCGAAGAAGCGGCGAAAGTCGGGGCCAATGGGCTTTTGATCGAAGCCATCGACACAACTTCCAGCGGTGGTGTCGGGCTGAGTATCGGTGGGTTCGGTGTCGGCGGAGGCCACCGTAGCGGATATGCCGTGGGCGGAGGCGGCGATTTCGCCGGACCGATTCTGCACAAAACCGCTCACGCCACCGCCATCTACGTTCGTTAGGCGTTTCTCGAAACCAGTGGAAATTCCGCCGCCATGGATGTTAGGCGTTTTCTACGTTGTTTCCGAAATCCTTCTGGGGTTGAACCGGCATTCCCGCGGCGCCGATCAATCGCGCGATCGTCACTCGCTGCGTGTTTTGTGGCTGGTGATCGGTATCGCCGTGACCGCCAGTGTATTTGCGGCCAACTTGTTTCGGTTTGCGCAGCTCAACCAGCGGAGCCTTGGTTTGGTCGGACTGGTGCTGTTCGGCGCCGGGATCCTGCTGCGTTGGTATGCAATCATTCATCTCGGCCGCTTTTTTACGGTGGACGTCGCGATCAGCTCAGAACATCGGGTGATCGATTCCGGTCCATATCGTTTTGTGCGGCACCCATCTTACTCCGGCGCATTGCTGGCATTTGTCGGTGTCGGACTGTGCATGCGCAACTGGGTTTCGTTGTTGGTGCTGATAGTACCCGTTACCGCGGCCTTTCTGTGGCGGATTCGAATCGAGGAACAAGCGCTGATCGACGGTCTGGGAGACGACTACCGGCGGTACGCCGCTCAAACCAAACGTTTGATTCCGGGTTTGTATTGAACTCTACAGGTCGCCCAAAGCTCGCAGCGCCTTATCAACATCGTTAGGCCGCAGAATCATCAAACCTCGGTCGGCGTTGATGGTTGCCGCCATGTAAGTGTATTCAATGTTCACCCCGGCTTCTGATAATCGCTCGGCAATTTTTCCCAGCATCCCCGGATGATTCGATGTTTCGATCATCAGGACATCATTCTCGATTGCCAGGACTCCGGCCTCGCCTAACAGCATCAGCGCCCGGGTGGGATCACTCACCACCATTCGCACCACCGAATGATCGACCGTATCGGAGGTGGCGAGGGCGTGGATGTTGATTTCAGCCTCGGCCAGCGCTTCGCAAACGCGGGCTAATGCGCCGGGCTTGTTGCTCAGGAACACGGCCAACTGCGTCGCGGCCTGCATCGAAACCTTTGGCCTCATGGTAGTTGCAAGTTGGTGCCTGATTGGCCTTCTGACAACCGGACAAAGACGAGCTGCCACTCCGGGCGCTTCTGTTTTTTTACCGCCGGGGCGTGCATTCAATCCGAATAAAGCAGCGCACCCCGTGGTCAACGGTTATGGTGCCCATCGTTATCGCCAAACCGACCGCTGATTCGCATTTCAACGATTCGACATCGCCACGGCGAAGCGTCGGCTTGGTTACCGCAACCGCGGTTGTTGTCGCCAATATTATTGGGACTGGCGTTTTCACCAGCCTCGGGTTTCAGCTGGCGGAGATTCAGTCCGGTTTTGCGTTATTGTTACTTTGGATAGTGGGCGGCGTCGTGGCCCTGTGCGGTGCACTTTGCTACGGAGAATTGAGCGCGGCCCTGCCCCGCTCCGGAGGCGAGTATCACTTGCTGTCCGCGATCTATCATCCGGCCCTCGGCTTCATGGCGGGTTTCATTTCGGCAACCGTAGGTTTTGCGGCGCCAATCGCATTGGCGGCGATGGCGTTTGCAAAATATTTCGAAGGCATCTCCGGAGTTCATTTACCTTTGCTGCTGTCGTTCGTGGTGGTGTGGCTGATCGCGGCCGTTCACATGGCGGGCGTCAAGCCGGGCGCGGCATTTCAGAATATTTCAACAGCGATGAAGCTGCTGGTCATCGCCGCGCTGATGGTCGCGGGATTTTCCATGGAGTCGAAGCAGCCGATGCGGTTTACCCCGTCGTCTGGAGATGGTTTGATTGTGTTTGGTCCGGCATTCGCTGTGGCTCTGGTCTACGTGATGTACTCTTACTCAGGGTGGAACGCCGCCGCTTATATTGCCGGTGAGATAAAACGGCCGGAAGTGAACATTCCGCGGGCGCTGCTCGGTGGCACGCTCCTGGTCATGATCATTTACACAGCGCTGAATGCGGTGTTTCTGCTATCGACTCCGGCGTCCGGGCTTCGTGGACAACTTGAGGTGGGTTTAATTGCCGGTAATCACATTTTCGGTGAACAGGGCGGCAAAGTGGTCGGCGCAATCATTTGCCTTGGATTGCTGTCGGCGATCAGTTCGATGACCTGGATCGGACCCCGGGTCACCATGTCGATGGGGGAAGATCACTGGTTGCTGCAATTGCTGGGGCGAAAGAACAGCCGCGGGGTGCCGGTTAACGCGATTCTGGCGCAGATGTTGATCGTTAGTCTTCTGTTGCTAACCCGTAGCTTTGAATTAGTGGTCATCTACATTCAGTTCAGCTTGCTCCTGTGTTCGCTCTTAACCGTTGTCGGAGTCATGGTGTTGCGTAAGACGCGGCCTGATCTTCCGCGTCCCTATCGGATCTGGGCTTATCCACTGCCGCCACTGATCTTTTCAATCATAACAATCTGGATGATGGTCCGTTTACTCTATTCCCATCCGGTCGAGTCATTGTTAGGCCTCGGCACCATGCTCGCCGGACTCGTTTTTTACTTCGCGGCAAAGCCCCGGCTGATCACTCGATGAAACGTCCGGTTTTTGTGGTAATCGCCATTTTGGCGCCGTTCCTTCTGTTCTCGACCGCGGACGCCCGGCGTCGGCCTAAGGAACCGAAAAGCACACCGATTCCATTATCGATTGACCCGGCCGGGGGAACTTCTCCGCAGGAAACGGCTCGCTTCCTTGCCGGAATGCCGCTCAATCCACGGTCACCGCTCGCGCCCCTGACTCAAACGCCCGCCTGGCAGGAGCATTCTGCGCATTTTGAAGCGGCCTTCGCGAAATTGGTTCGCGGTAAATTTTCGCGGTTACACAATTGGCAAAATACCTATCTGCCCGAATCCAAGGAACCGATCCCGGTGGCTTATTACATGTTTAGCGGCCCGGACTTCATGTACGTCGACCAGTTTTTCCCTAACGCCGATACCTATGTCATGTGCGGGAAAGAGGCGATGGGCCCGCCGCCCGATCCGTTGCGCATCCCCGATTTGCCGGGCGCCTTGCTGAATCTGCAGAACGCCATGAAATCGTCCCTGACCGCGACCTATTTCATTACCCAGGACATGAAGGTGGATCTTCAACAACAACAGCTAACCGGAACCATTCCGATTTTGTATGTGTTCCTGGCCCGGGCTGACAAAACGATCAAGGAAGTCTCGTTTGTAGCGCTCGATCGCAACGGAGGGTTGCACGAAAGC
>DATFCK010000368.1:0-8466 GCA_035253185.1 Chthoniobacterales bacterium
CATTCAGATAAGCCTGGGTGTATTCAGGCGCCGGTCCGATAGCGGAGAGCTCGAAGATCGAGGTGCGCGGCCGCTGAACCACGGTCAGCTCGACTTTAACCGGCGCCAGTTCGGGGCGAGTGGAACGAACCAGCGCTTCGGCCTCCCGTTTCACTTCTACGCTTTGCATCAGCTGGACCTGCGTGCCGTAGAAATTGACGCTGTCTTCGCTATAAACGGCTCCCTGCGCGATGTTGAGCTTGCCGGCCATGATCATCTTGGCCTGGGAGTAAAACTTGGCCGGTGCCTGATAGATCAGCAGCGCTTCGATGAAGAGTCCAAGGCAGATGGTCAGGACCGGGATCCACCACCGACGCAGCAATAATGCCTTGTAGCGATGCAGCCGGGTAAGGAACGCGTTGGCCCACGAGCCCGGAGTAGATTTCTCGCTGAACGCCGGTTGCATACTTACATGTTGATCAGACGCTGCGGCACGTAAATCTGGTCATCGGGTTGCAGCGCGATATCTTCGTCGGTGTGTCCTTCCTCGATCACCCGTTTGAGGTCGACCGTGTAATCCTGACCGCTCTTACGAGTCACTTTGACCTTGCGCTTGTTGGCGAAATCGCCAAATCCACCGGCCCGAATCACTGCTTTGCTGACGGTATAACTCTCGTCCGCGGGAATCTCCTGCGGCCCCTGCGCCTTCACTGAACCATAAACGTAAATGCGGCCGCGTGATTTCTCGCTGACCCGATCGACCGCCAAAATAACGGTCGCATGATAATAGTATTCTTTTTCCAGCAGACTCTTGATGCTGTAGGCGAGTTCCTTGCAGGTCCTTCCCCGAGCCGGGACAAGGCCGACATACGGCACCTCAAGCTCGCCATTGTCGTTGACCCGAAGCCGCTGTGATTCGTTGTCCCGGTCCTCAACTACCCGAAAACTGACGTAATCATTGGAACCAAGCCGTTTTTTGTCATCGAGCACCGTCATTGAATTGGTGCGAAGGACGGCGCTGTTGCTGGTCAGTGGCAAATCGGACTCGGGCGTTTTTTCGTTGGTAGGAATTGGCGGAGGAGGCGGAGTGGCGGTTTCATGCGGAAACCGCTGGCCGAAAACCACCGAAACCGTTAACGCGAATGAAATTGCATAAACCCCGAGTCTCATTCCCTGTTCATGCCCTTAGAAGCTATAAGTGCCGTCCAACGAAACCCGATTCTGCTCGTAATCACGCAGCGGAACATCCGACTCCTTTTGAGTGTATTGATATCGAAGGCCTAACGTCACGTGCGGGGTCAACTGATAACCCAGCGTGATGGCCCCGCCGTAACGGTGCAAATGTTCGTCAATAAAGCCGCCGGATTCGTTCGCATCCTCATAAAAGAACTCGGTCGAAAGCAACGTGTTCCGAATGATATTCCAGGTAACAGTGTGACGAACGTAGTTCAGGCGAATTGAATTCGAATTAACCCCGAGCTGGTTTTCGTGGCCGGCGCTGATTGTCTGCCGGATAGCGCTGTTAATCCGGTGAGTCAGCAACAGGTTAACGTAATAATCTTCGACGTCGGTGAAATCGGCGACGAGGCCGCTATTATCGAAATCGATCATCTGGTAGCCGCCGGCTACGCGCGCTCTCAGGTTATTGGTGATCTGGCTGTCAACAAACGCGCCTACGGAGAAAGTGTCTGAGTCGTTCAGGATATTTTCGTCGTAATAATTGTGAACGAAATAGGTCTCAACCCCCACATTCGTGGTCGAACTAACCGCCAACTGCGCGGTGCCCATGAGTTCCTCGGCATTCCGATCGAGGTATTCAAAGTTGTCGGTGGTCGAAATGTAGGTGTAATGATCGTAGCCGAGGGTCAGGACGACCTTGTTCAAATCCCATAACACCGAAGTCCCGATGGTGTTTTCAAACCGCCCGTAATCGACGCTGTTGCTAACCACGGGTTCGGCAATCGGATCCTGTTGCAGCGAAAACCGGTCATGAAGGTTGATCCGGAAATCGCCCACAAAAATGTCGAAAGCGACCTGGGATTGAGGCGAAATCAGGATGCCATTGGTGTTTGCCTCGGAATGATCGAGGTAAATCGAGTAACCGAGGCCGATGTCCAGGGTGAGCGTGTTGATCTGAGTGATGGGCCAGATCGCGTTCAAATTCACTTGTGGATGAAGAATCACGTCCTCCTGTTCGTTCACCTCCGCGTAATTGATGTTATCGTTATACTCCACGCCCATGGTGGCGCTGACGCGAAACCGCACCGGGCCCGCCATCAAGTTGTAGGGCAGCCTATCGACGTCCTGGCGGCGCGCCTCCGAAGCCGCTTCTCCGGCCAGAGAGGGACGGACGGCATCCTGCGCCCAAATTGTCGTCGCACTGATCATCGCCAGCATGACGAACACGACTCGTTTCGACGAGCGGCAGAGGAGGCGGAATGAAGTGGATGGGATCATAAACGGGACAGGCGGCTAGGTTAGCAGTTGTAGTACCACGAGAATCGGGAGCACAGGGGCATACGATTGGAGCGCAAAGTCGCTACCATTTCTGGTTTAACGATCAAAATGTTTGGCTGGGCTGACTGACGGGACACCCTTCTAACGCGGGTCGGAACCGCGACGCAAGCGAAATCGGCTTCAAAGAGGGGCAAGATCGGGGTCTGGCGCTGGTGGAGGTATGGAAATTAGAGGGCCTGGCCCGGTATAAGCTCTTTATATTAAGCATGGTGCGTTTCCCCTTCAAAATGTGGACCGGGACGACGGCGGTTCTGGTTATTCTGCCGTGTTTGCCAACCCCGAGCGCTTTTGCCACCGAAAGTCGGTCGGTCAGCCAGATGAACTGCGGCGCCCACATCGAGTGTGTCACGCCAGATGGACAGTCGGGACGTATTTCGCGGCTTCCGGTCCAGGATCCAACCGCGGCCGCTTTGATCATGGACGATGACACTGTCACCTGCGTGCTACAGGAAGGCGAAACCAACTTTGTCATTGAGCTGCCTGAGGTCGCGGTTCCGGATCGTTTCACCTTTCTAAACGAAAACGGAAAGGCGCGCGGTGAGTTGAAGATTTCGGTTTCCAATCAACGTCTGGCGCCGACCAGTCCGGATTGGAAAGAAGTCGAAGGCGTCATTCCGTTTTCGCACAAACGTTTATTTGGAGTTTCACTTCTGGGGATCGAAGCGAAGTATGTCCGGCTTTCGTTCCGGGTCGAAAAGGCTACACCAATCGCAGCCGCAAACCGTGGCCTAACGGATAACTCGCGGGCAGCACTGAAAGCAACAGCGTTTGCGAATTCAGCGCTCGATGAAGCGTTGAACTCGGCACTGACGGCGCAGATCCGATCGACTCCCATCCTGCTGAGTGACATTGTCTCGTCGGTCGGGCCGTTGACGGCGTCGGACTGATTTACTACGTCGCGTTTTAGGCAGGCGGCAAGGCACGCCCATCCCCGCTTTGCTACAGGGATCACACAATGCATGATTCGCATCCTCACGGATGACTACGTCGAAAAGCATAGCCATGTCATCCCGACTGGGATCGCGACCGGTGCGGAGCGGCTGAGCTCGTCCGGCAGCTGCCGGACAGAACACCTCACACAAGTGGATGATTCCGCGGCTATGCTCGGTGTGACAATGCTCGGGTATGGACGAGCCCGTGGCAGTAGATCTCATCGCGGGCGACCTGCCGGTGAACGTTGGTTCTGCCGGACATTTAGCGACGCGTTCATTAAGACGATTTCGCTGACGCGCAAATTCGAGATTTTCAGAATTCATTCGCGCGAATGTTACCGGTCGATCCCGGCACGATTGAGAATTTCTCAGAAGTGCGCGTGATCGCAATTCGCCGGTGTCGTTGAAATTATGAAACGACTGGCAGTTTCCCAGTTTTTCAACGAACTCGGATGGTCGTTAGTCTGGCAATTTACCAACTTTCTGAGGGCATGGAATTAGCTGCCTCTTGCAGCGCCTTAACCGCCGTCTCGCATGGGAGTAGCTACCGGGAAATCAACGTCACCAAAGCATTCCGCATCCATTGCCAATGAAGAATCAATTATCCCCAAAAACCTCACCGTCGATCGCGAACCGGATCAGACACTATTGGTCCATGATCAGCCGCCGGGCAGTGACTATCTTCCATACCTTGCCCGGGCTACGAACGATGCAGTTCGGGATTGGGATGTAAAAAGCGGGAAACTTTGTTGGCCGGTCGGGCTGCGATCTCTTTTCGGATACGAGCCTGCTTCGGAGCAACGCCTCGATTTCTGGGACGAACGCGTTCATCCGTCGGACCGGACCAAAATCAGTTCGAGCCTTAGCCAGGCACTCGCTTCCAATGCGGAGCAATGGAGCGGTGAATACCGATTTCGCTGCGCCGAGGGCAATTATCTTCACATTCTCGAACGCGCATTCATTGTTCGCGATCGGGAGGGACAGGCCCGGCGGTTCATCGGTTCGCTCATGGACATCACCGCGCGCAAACAATTACATGACCAACTGTTGCGCTCGCAAAAAATGGAAGCGTTTGGGCAACTGGCCGGCGGGGTCGCCCACGATTTCAATAATTTCCTGACTACGATCCTGGGTTACAGCGATCTCGTCCTTCACGAGACCGACAGCAAGAGCGGCATCGCGAGACACATCAACGAAATTCGGAAAGCCGCCGGGCGCGCCTCCGCTTTGGCTGGTCAGTTGCTCGCGTTCAGCCGGCGGCAGGCGCTTGAACCTCACGTGGTGGAGGTCAACTCCATCATTACCAATCTGGAGCGGACACTTCTTCGCTTGTTAGGCGAAAATATTACCGTGGTTTGTCATCTTCATCAGGAGAAATCCGGCGCGCATATCAAGGTCGATGCCGGCCAGCTCACCCAAATCGTGGTGAACCTGGCCTTGAACGCACGGGACGCGATGCCGGCCGGCGGGCAGCTCACTCTCGAGACCGATGTGGTGACACTGTCTCGGGACGAAGTTGCATCCGGCGCTCCGGCGCTTCCGGTTGGCGAATACGTTGTCATTAGCGTGATCGACAATGGAGATGGCATGACCGAGGAAACGAAGGCACATCTGTTCGAGCCTTTTTTCACAACCAAATCGGCTGAGCGCAGCAGTGGTCTCGGACTCGCCACCAGTTACGGAATCGTTTGCCAGAGCGGAGGCAACATGCGGGTCGAAAGCGAGC
Source organism: Chthoniobacterales bacterium (assembly GCA_035253185.1). Taxonomy (GTDB): domain Bacteria; phylum Verrucomicrobiota; class Verrucomicrobiia; order Chthoniobacterales; family UBA10450; genus DATFCK01. The sequence continues at coordinate 5,155 of DATFCK010000368.1, forward strand.
TGCGAAAAGGCACCCGGGTCGAAATTTATCTTCCGAAAGTTCCGGCGCCACCGCCGCCTTCCTATCGGAAGCCAAGCAGCAGACTCCTGCCCACTGGAACCGAAACAATCATGGTAGTCGAAGACGACGTGGGTGTTCGTCACATTTCGATCCGGGTATTGCGCAACCTCGGCTACGAAGTGATCGAGGCGGCAAGCTGCACCGACGCGCAGCGGCTATTCAATGAACGGGGCGATCGAAAAATTCACCTGCTCTTAATAGATATGGTTTTGCCGCACATGAGCGGGCGGGATTTCGCTGAGTGGCTGCGAAAAGCGAGTCCGGAGACCAAGATTGTGTTCGTATCCGGGTATTTGGAAGAATCGATTAATCCGCGGGACCGCATCGAGCCGGACACCTTTTTTCTGTCGAAACCATTCGATCCCGAGCAGCTGGCGCAAGCAATCCGCCAGGCATTGGATTCCTGAGTTTTCACAGGAGCTCACAGAGGGACCAGAGATTCTTCGTTGCCGGTGATGATTCTGATCCGTTAGGGAAACGAGGAGGGCGTTTTGAACCGCCCTGGCGTGAATCCAATAGCGCCGCGTTTGGCATAGTCGCTCCAAAGCGGCGAAATATCGCCGCACTCCAAAACGCAAGCGCGCATGGAGCTCGACACGTCGGCCACGTTTGGAGTGCCGCCGTGTTCCGCCGCTTTGGATTGATAGCGGCCCTCCTCGCAGGGAGACAGATATTAGCCGGTGGTGAACCAAAGCGGGACCACCGGAACAATTGCACATCCAAGATCGCCCCGGCTTGCCACAGCAGTAGTCCGTCCGCTGGCGGACAGGCGCGAGAGAAATCTTATCCCGTCTCTCATGGCATCTCCGCGCGATCAATGAGAAGGTTCGCGGTGCGCGCGTTCTGTCTTGGATTTCTCATCATCACGTTGCTGGCGGCGCCCGGAGGGATTTCCGTAGCCCAACAACCTTTGCTTACCGGCAAAGCAGCGATGGGCGACTGGACGACTGATGCGCCGGGAGTACGCCGCAAAATCACGGTCGAAGATCTGCCCCCGCCGGGCTCTAACGTCTTTGCAATCAAACCACCCCGGGTCGTCGATCGGCCGGAAGGAGCGCACCCGCGCGTGCCGGCTGAATTCAAAATCGAGCTTTACGCCAGCGGGTTCGACAAGCCGCGATACTTATTGACTGCGCCTAACGGCGATATTTTCGTGACCGAGAGTGACACCGGGCAGATCAAGCTTTTACGAGATACCGATGGGGACAACAAAGCCGATGTTACTCAAGTATTCGCCGAAGGAGGATTGCGCCGCCCGTTTGGGATCGCATTCTATCCAGTGGGACCCGAGCCGCAATATCTCTACGTCGCCAACACCGACAGTATCGTTAGGTTCCCCTATCGAAACGGCGATACCAGGGTGCGCGGTCCGGCGGAAACTCTGGCGCCACTGTCCCGGGGAGCCGGATTTTTGCAGGGGGGCGGCCATTGGACGCGCGACATCGTTTTCTCGCCCGACAGCAAGAAAATGTATGTGTCGATAGGTTCCTACTCCAACGTGTCCGATAACGAGCGGGAACGAGATCGAGCGCGCATCTTCGAACTAAATCCCGATGGCACTGATCGAAAGGTGTTTGCCTGGGGAATTCGTAACCCGGTGGGAATTACATTCCGACCCGGGACTAACGAGTTGTGGATGAGCACCAATGAACGCGATGAAATGGGCGATGACCTCCCCCCTGATTACATCAGCCGGGTTCAGCGCGGTGGATTTTACGGGTGGCCGTGGTTTTACATCGGCAACCACGTCGATCCACGGCACCAGGGCAAACATCCCGAACTGGCGGCCAAGGTCATCGTTCCTGATGTGCTCATCCAGCCGCACTCGGCGTCGTTAAACCTCCGTTTTTATGATGCCGTCCAATTCCCGCGCGAATACAAGGGCGACATCTTCGCCGCCCTTCACGGTTCCTGGAATCGCAACCGGCGCACTGGCTACAAGATCATTCGGGTCCCGTTCAATCACGCCACCGGTCGTCCGTTAGGCGAATATCAGGATTTCGTGACCGGCTTTGTCACCCCGGATGGAAACGTTTGGGGGCGCCCGGTTGGCATAACGGTGGCAAAAGATGGCGCCCTGTTGTTCAGCGAAGACGGGAACAATACCATCTGGCGGGTTGTGCATACGGCGCGCGGTAGCGGCGATTGACCTCAATCGCCATGGTCTCTCGCAACCGCGGGCGTGAACGCCGGTACCAGGTCGTGTTGCCGGTGATCCAGCCGGGGTATATTGCTCCGTGGTGGTGACTTTCGAAGATATCCAGGCTGCTCGCGAGCGAATCAAAGGGGCGGTTTATTATTCCCCATGCCCACACTCCATTCCGCTGAGTGAGATCACCGGGATGGAGGTGTTCTGCAAGCTGGATAACAAGCAGCGAACCGGCAGTTTCAAAGAGCGCGGCGCGCGCAATGCGCTATCATTGCTGCCGCCCGATCAACAAAAACGTGGAGTCATCGCCGCCTCCGCCGGTAACCACGCCCAGGCCCTGGCCTATCAGGGCAAATTGTTAGGCATTCCGGCTACGGTGGTGATGCCAAAATTTGCGCCGCTCATTAAAGTAAGCAATTGCCAGAAACTCGGCGCTAACGTGGTTCTTCACGGAAAAGATTTTGGCGAAGCCAAAGCGTATGCCCACGACATGGCAAAGAAAAAGGGCCTGGCGTATATCGACGGCTACGATGACCCGGCGATCATTGCCGGCCAGGGAACAATGGGCCTGGAAATCGTCGAGCAGGTTCCCGATGTCGATGTGGTGGTAGCGCCGGTAGGTGGCGGTGGATTGTTAGCCGGCGTTTCGCTGGCGGTGAAAACGCTGCGCCCGCAGGCTAAAATCGTCGCGGTCGAAGCCGATAATGTCGCCAGTTTCGCGGCGGCGCTGGAAGCGAAAAAACCGGTCGCTATTCCGATGCATCCAACCCTGGCGGACGGACTCGCTATTCCACAAGTAGGCGCGAATGCATTCGCGATCGCGCAATCAAACTGCGATCTGAACGTTACGGTCACCGAAGAACAAGTCGCCATTTCCATTCTCCGACTGGTCGAACTGGAAAAAACGGTGGTGGAAGGCGCGGCGGCAACACCGTTGGCGGCGTGTTTAGCGGGAAAACTAAAACAGTTCGGTGGAAAGAAATGCGTGCTGTTGCTTTGCGGCGGGAACATTGATCCTAACGTCTTAAGCCGGGTGATCGAACGGGGTTTGGTGGCTGACGGCCGGCTGGGGCGATTTACCGCCATTATTAGTGATCGGCCCG
>DATFCK010000369.1:0-2407 GCA_035253185.1 Chthoniobacterales bacterium
GCAACATCGCGTTCATCGATCAGAATTTTGCCGCCCGACTCGCGCTCCAATCGGGAAACCCAAGGCTCAATGGTCCAGACCGCATCGACCTTCTTCTGCTGGAACAGCGACAGTTGATCGGGGTTCTGCGTCGGCAGGACCTGCGCATCCCCGCCGAGTTGGGTAATTTTCAGCCCGCCTGCCAGCAACCACGCGCGACAGGCAATATCCTGAGTGTTGCCAAGCTGCGGCGTCGCAATTTTCTTTCCGCGAAAATCAGCGGGCGTTTTCAGGTTCTGATCCGGTTGCACCACCAAGGCCGCGCCCCCGTTCGCCGCGCCCGCAATCAGCCGGACTTCGGCGCCGTTCGATTTCGTATAAGCGTTCAACGCCGGCCCGGGGCCGACATAAGTGAGATCGATCGAATGGGCGAAGACCGCTTCCATCGCGCTCGGTCCGGCATTGTAAACGAACCACTCGATCTTGGCGCCAGGGCCAAGCCGCTCTTCGAACCAGCCTTTGCCTTGCCGCGAAAGATTGTGGGCTACCAGGGCCTGGGCATGGGTGATATTCGGAAAATGCCCGACGCGCAGAACCACGTTGTCCGCCGCTTCCAAGCGGGCGAACGCGAAGGCAATTGAGAGAACAAGCAGGGCGACTGTCTTCATGGGAGTAGAAACTATTCGTGCGTTACCAGTATTCGTTTCTGCCCGCGAGGAAGAAGGCATGACGATCGCTCTTTTTTCAACCGCAACCGGGCTCTGCGCCAATCCAGCTTGCGTCTGCGTTTCCCAAAAGCCAGCATCCCGAGGCATGTCCCCCGTCTTGCAAATCTGCCATCTGACAAATTGATGAAGCCGGCGACGGAGCAAGCTGGACGACATACGCTTGATGACTTCCATGTCGAATTCGCGGCAAAGCGTCCTCGTCCGCCGCGACTCACCTCGGTTTCCTTAGGTCCGATATCGTGCGTGCGACTTCTCTTCACTCTAGCCCTAATCGAAGCCGGAGCGATCGATTTTGCGGTAGCGAATCCGATCGCCATCGATCTAGGCGAACCAATTTCGCTGATCGCGGAGAGCGTTGATATCACCATTCATGAGAGTCAGTCATTTGTTTCAGGGGTATATTCCTTTCGTCAGGTCAAGGATAGGCTGTACCTGATCGACGAACCAATCACGATCAGGGTGCCGATCATAGTTCATGGCTCGCAAAGCTTTGGGCCCCTCAAGTCGTCGACCGCCGGTTCTCTCACTATCGGACGAAGGGTTTTTCGCCCTATACGGGCGTCTGCCGACTCACCGCTATATGATTTGCCGTCAGGCTGGAAGCTCTACTATTTGGAGTTTGAGATTCCGCGCCACGTTGTTCGCCCGGCTTTCACTATCGCCATTGGTTACAATCAGCCGCACCTACCTGGTAAAGTTTCACCGTATTATCCTATTCATCCGCCGGAGCGGTGGGCTCCGAGATCTATCGTCCGTTACTCTGTAGCAGAACCCGCCTCGCTAACCCTGGTTTCGAAGGGCGAGCAGGTCATCGAGGTCCAGCCGACCCGCATATCTGTCCAACCGCAGCACCACAAATTGATCTTGGTTCGCATGAACAAGTCCTAACGACGTGCGGCGGCAAACACGAGGGATCCAGCTTCTTCAACGATAGCCGGGTTTTTCGCAACGCACTTGCCAGCGATGAAACGGGCGGACAGGATCGGCGCGTGAAAGTCAATTTCTGGAAGCCGCACCGGTTGGTGCTCCCGGCGTTCATGTTCGTTTTCTCGCCAGGCTGGAAGGCAGAGGCTCAGGGGCCGGCTCCCAGTCCGCTCTTCTCCCCGCCGCCGGTCGCCGCGACGGTGGTGGTCCCGGTACCGGTTGGCGTTCATGAGCTAACTAAGGCCGATCTTGAAACCTTCCTGGACGCGCTTCTCCCGGCTCAACTGCAAAGCCGGGACATCGCGGGTGCGGTGGTCGCGGTGGTGAAAGATGGACAGGTCCTGCTGGCCAAGGGTTATGGCGACGCCGATGTCGCGGCGAAGAAGCCGGTCGTGGCCGACCAGACCCTGTTTCGTCCGGGCTCAATCTCGAAGGTCTTCACCGCGACTGCCGTGATGCAGCTGGTCGAGCAAGGGAAACTCGATCTTGACCGCGACGTAAACGAATACCTCGACTTCCCCATTCCAAACACCTTCGCGGAGCCGGTCACCTTGCGGCGGCTTCTCACCCATACGGCGGGGTTCGAGGAAACACTCAAGAATCTGTTCGTGCCGAGCGCAAAAGAGATGAGGACGCTCCGGAATTATTTGGTTGCTGCCCTGCCGCAACAAATTTTCCGGCCGGGCACCGTGCCGTCGTATTCCAATTACGGATTCGCGCTGGCCGGTTACATCGTCGAGCGCATCTCGAATGAGCCGTTCGAGCGATACATCTCG
>DATFCK010000370.1:0-14456 GCA_035253185.1 Chthoniobacterales bacterium
GGATCTGACCAACGGCACCGTGGTATCGTTGGTCGCTCTTTCCGGCCGCTGATTACCGGACCCGTATCGCCGCGATATGCAATTGGTGAATGTGACCCCGTTTACATGTCGCATGTAATAGCCGTAAGCGGGCAGGTCGCCGAACATATTGACTTCGGGATATTGTGAGCTGTTCCATTCCTGCGGTTGGCCCGGAACGAAATTGAGGTCGTCTTTAAAGCTGATGTTACAATTGGTGAAGAACAGATTGGTTATCGGATAGGTCGTTCCGTTGTAGATCTGTCCGGTGATGAGCGATCCCACATTGGCGTGCACGCTGTTGTCCTGGCTGCAAAGAATGTCGGTGAAATGGACATTGTTGATGTAACCGAGTTTATCCACATCTCCCGTCGGAGAGCCCGGCTGTTGCCCGAGGAAAACGAAAAACGCTTCACCAGTGTTGGAAAATTCGATCCGAGAAAAATTGATGTTTTCGACCTCGGCCCCATTGCGCGACATCAAGACCATGGCGGCGAACTGCGCGTTTTTGGCATAACAATCCTGGATCAACGCGTTCTTAAATCCGCCGTAACTGGCAGTGCCGAATTTGTAACTGTTAGACCCGGCCTTGCCGCTGAAGCAATCCTTGATCACCAGATCATCGACTCCGCGTCGAATACCGGTTTTAGGAACAAATGAATCATCGCCGGTAACGACCGTGCAATCCTGAACGACCGCGCGATGGCAGTCGACAATGTCGATACCGTCATGGGTAATACCGGTGTCGCAGTTCAGAAGCACATTTTTGATAAGGAGATCGTCGGTCTCCATTGGCACGATCGTCCACATTGCCGAGAGCCGGACATAAATATTCTGAATGGTTACGTGGTTCGACAGCAGTGTCCAAATGGTGATTGGCCGCTCCGCTTCTTTCATCACGTTACCGTACCACGTTCCGGTCTGTCCCGGCGTGATCCCGTCCGCACCCCGTCCGTGGATCGTGCCGCCGCCGTCAATCGTTAGATTAGTGACGCCCTTGGCGTAGAGCATGGCCCGGCGGCAATTGAGCAACTGGTTGTTGTACGTGTCCGGCTCTGGGAATTGTTTCGGGTAATCGTTCCCATTGCCGGTCGCGTCCAGGCTGGCCGAAGTGTCGATGAAGAAAGTCATGTTGCTCTTGAGCGTCAGCATGCCGGCGAGAAACGTACCGTTAGTCAACAAAACCGAACCGCCGGTGCCGGCACATGCATCAATCGCCGCCTGGATGGCAGCGGTATCGTTAGTCGTTCCGTTCCCCGCAGCGTTATACGGAGGCTGACGGACATCGAAGATCGGTGCGGGCGGCGCGCCGATGAAGCTGCCCAGTTCCCACATCCGGACATTGTCGACGTACATGATGCCGGAATTCACCCCGTCGATGAAGAATTTCATTTGACCGAGAGTGCTGTTCGCCGGGTTGTTACGCACCGGCTCATTCAATAATTTGCGCACTCCATCGACAAAGAGATCGAAAGTATTGGTGTCGGTATTGATGACCACGCGGATCATGTACCAGTCGTTAGCCACGAAAGGCAGGCCGCCGTCAATATCCTGAAACGAAGAGGCCGACTTTTTGTAATATTGAATCTTGCCGTTGTTGAACGCGATTGAGACGACTGCGAGGCCGTTAGCATCATAAATATACGGCGCGGCCTTGAACAGATTGGTCGAGCGCGTCATAACCTTAGCTTCGAACGCAACCTTCCCGCTTTGCGGCGTATACGTGCGTCCCAGGCTGGCTTCGCCCGCATTCGTATTCGGTTTTTCAATGCGAACGCTCTTGTCGGCGGCGAATGGATACTCGCGGATCTGAACGGTGCCGTTAGTGATTACACTGTTCCAACCATTGGTTGGGGCGGCGTTATTGGTCATGCTGTTGAATCTTTCGTTCAACAGATACTCCCCAACCGCGCAGGCGTTCTCTGCCCAAGTCACAAACACGACCGCGCACAGCGCAATCGCCGCCAGACTGCGCACACGCATCCGGTCGTTAGGAATATGACGCATTATTCTTTGAGATTGCTGCGAACTGGTAAAGTTGTGCGCGCCTCACCGCAAAGATTCGCAGCGAGTCCGAGGTGGAACGAAACGGCCATTTTGAGCAGGTAAAGCCCTCGGGCGCAAGGCAAAACGGAGGGTCCTCGGGTGAAAAGATCGGCAACAGCCCGAGGCTGCGGCGGTCTACACCCACCGAAATGCCGACGGCACGAAGGAACAAAGCGACCGCGGTCGTACCCTGCCGCGGCAATTCCTCAGAGTGATGCCAACGCCTGATCGAGGTCTTCGATCAAATCATCGGCGTTCTCCAAACCGATGGAGAGCCGCAGAAGATTCTGGGGCGAACTGGTTCCCGGACCTTCAATCGACGCGCGATGTTCGATCAGGCTTTCCACGCCTCCCAGGCTGGTAGCGCGAACGAACAATTTGGTGCGCGCGGCCACCTGCACCGCCTGATCGCATCCGCCCTTCACCTCGATGGACATCATACCTCCAAAGGCGCTCATCTGCTTCTTTGCCACCTCAAAGCCGGAATGGTTAGGCAACCCGGGATAATTCACCCGGTCGACCGCCGGATGTTTCGCCAGATGATGCGCAACTTTATGCGCATTTTCGGAATGGGCCCGCATCCGCCACGGCACAGTCCGCATTCCCCGAAGCACCAGCCAGCAATCGAAAGGTGAGGGGACCGCACCCGCTTCATACTGGATTGTTCGCACCCGATCGAAAAATTCATCATTCTTTTTAGTTACCAAAACTCCGCCTAACACGTCGCAATGCCCGCCGAAATACTTGGTCGTGGAGTGCAAAACGATATCTATTCCAAGGTCGAGCGGTCGCTGAATCACCGGGCTCCAGGTATTGTCGCAGACGGTTAGGGCTCCGACCCCATGCGCGAGCTCGGCGATGGCCGCTAAATCCACGATCCGAAGCAGGGGATTGGAAGGCGTCTCGGTCCAGACCAGCTTGGTGTTAGGCCGCAGCGTCTTTTTGAGCAGCGCGAGGTCAGTCATATCAATGGATTCGACTTCAAGCTTCCATTTTTGGAAAATTTCTCGCAGCAGCCGGGTTACACCGTAGTAGACATCGCCATGGGTGATGATGTGATCACCGGGTGAAAGCGCCTGAAAAATGGCAGTGGCTGCCGCCATGCCGCTTCCAAAGGCGGCGGCGCCGGCGCCGCCTTCAAGCGCAGTGACTCCCGCTTCCAGCATCTGACGATTCGGATTGCTGTTTCGAGTGTACATGTGCCCGCGCGAATACGTCCCTTCGATGTCACGCTCGAAAGTGGTCGATAAGTAAATTGGCGGAGCGACCGCTCCCGTTGCCGGATCGACCGAATGACCGGCGTGAACTGCGATAGTTTCGATTTTCATCGGTTCAAATGTAAGGCGATGGAGGGGCTTGGTGAAGAGTTAACAAGACGAGAGAGGATTGTGGCCAGGTTTGCCGCCCGGCGCTCAGGCCTGACGGTCCGATTTAACCGCGCCCGGGATACCGCCGGGGCTGAAAACCAAGACAAAACTATATAATGCCGCTCCTGGCCCAGGCTTTATAAAGGCACCAATTTCCGTTGACGAATCGGCAAACGTGAGCAAATAGCAATCTGCGTTTTTCGCGGGAATGTTCCAAGTTCCTGCTGCCTCTCATGCACATTTACGACGATGACGTATTTCGAATGGCCTGTAACCAGTTTCAGGTCATCGCCGATTATCTCAACATCGACAAAAATGACCGTGACCGGTTGATGTATCCGAAGCGGTCCATTGCGGTCACGCTTCCGGTCCACATGGATGATGGCAGCACCCGGACTTTTCAGGGATACCGCGTTCAGCACCACCTGACGTTAGGCCCGACCAAGGGGGGAACGCGCTTTGCCCCCAGCCTTTCGATGGGTGAAACGGCCGCGCTGGCGATGTGGATGAGCTGGAAATGCGCCCTGGCCAATCTTCCGTATGGCGGAGCCAAGGGCGGCATCGCCTGCGACCCGTCCAAGCTTTCCATCAAGGAGCTGGAAGCCTTGTCCCGTCGCTACATGCAGGAAATGATTTCATTCGTTGGGCCGCATACCGACATCATGGGCCCGGACATGGGGACTAACGAGCAGATCATGGCCTGGTTCATGGACACCTATTCAGTATACCAGGGTTATGCCGTTAACGAGATCGTCACCGGTAAGCCGGTTTCAATCGGCGGAACCGAGGGTCGCCGTGAAGCGACGGGTCGCGGCGTGGTGTATCTGATCGAGCGGGCAATGGACATGCTCAAAATGGACCCGGAAAAGAGCACCGCCATTATTCAGGGATTTGGAAACGTCGGTTCAGTTGCCGCGCTTTCGCTTGGTTTAAAGACCGGGGTCAAAGTTGTAGGCATCAGTGATGCCTTCGCCGCGATTTACAACCCGAAAGGGATCGATATCAAAGCCGCCGAGCAACATGTCAAAAAGAAGGGCAACCTGCGGGCGTTCGATCAGGGCGAGCACATTGATCCTAACGACCTGCTATTGATGCCCTGCGACGTCCTGGTTCCGGCGGCAGTTGATCGGGTGATCACCGATAAAAACGCCGGTCTGCTGAAGTGCCGGATTCTCGCCGAGGGCGCGAATGGTCCGACCACCCCGGAAGCTGATCTTATTCTCGAGCAACGCTGGGACGAAGTATTCCTGATCCCCGATATCTTGTGTAACGCCGGCGGCGTGATCGTTTCCTATTTTGAGTGGGTCCAGGGTTTGCAAAGCTTTCTCTGGAGCGAAATGGAAGTGACCGATAAACTTTTCCGTATTCTCGAACACTCATTCAGCCAGGTCATCAGGCGAGCCAAGGAACACAAGATTTCGCATCGCACCGCGGCAATGGCCATTGGGGTGGAACGAGTTCTGAAGGCGAAGAGCAGCCGCGGCTTGTTCCCATGAGCCGCGATGAACTTCTCCCGCCGCGAAGATAGGCGAGGCGATCGCCAGTTCGATGTCCTAACCGACGAAACGAACGGAATTCGTATTATTGTTTCGCGCGTCGGCGCGGAGTTAATCAGCATTGCTCGCCGGAACGAGGCGGGCGAATGGATCGGCTTCCTGTATCGCGACGACGACGTGTCGCCGCCTCAGAGTGGCTGGGCGAACCACGCTACGGTGATGGGCTATTTCCTGCATCGCCTGAAGGACGGCCGCTCTTGGTACCGCGGCCGGCGGATTGAAGGCGGAACCCATAGCTTCCTGCGACACACTTTGTGGCACAGGCAGGGGACCGGCGATCCATCCGATGGCGAGCTGAGATACCGGGTTGGACCTGATGATTACAAACCCGGGGATTATCCGTTCAAAGTGAGCCTGGAACTGACTTACCGGCTGGAATCAGGCGGCCTAACGGTTCAATTTCATTTCAACAACCACGAACCCGACGTTACCGCTCACGTTGGATTCGGTTTGCACCCGGGTTTTGCCGCCACTTCCTTCGAATCGTTTACCTTTGAAATGCCAGCCGGCAAGTATCGTCGTTATTTTTCGCCGCAAAATTATCTTTCGGGTGAAACCGAGGACATCGATTTTCCCGGAGGACCGATGCCGTTCGCGCGCGAGCAACTCCCTGGCTCCTACATAGTCGAGCTGGTGGACGTACCGAACCGCAATTTCCTTTTTCGCGATCCACCAAGCGGCCGCGAAATCAATATCGATTTATCGGGGGTGCCCTATCTCACATTGTGGTCTGATGGCGGACCTTTTCTGTGCGTGGAACCGTGCTGGGGTCTAACGGATCGGCACGATCAACGTCCATTTGAAGATAAGGACGGTATTCAAACCATCGCGCCGGGTGGTGAACTCCGGGCCCGCTTCCGAATCCTGCCTCGCCTTACCCACGGCGAGTAGTTATGCGCCTGGCCACAGTTTTACCTGAGAACGGCAACAAGCCGGTGGCGGCGGTCGCAGTCGACGCCCGCAATTGGGTTAGTCTTCACGCATTCCTGGCCTTTTTCGGAGTGCGGGACTTGCCCACAAATACCGCCGCGCCGTTAAGCGCGTTTCTGTCCATACTAATGCCGCGTTTTTCCGAGTTCACTCGCAAGATCAATGACTGGCCGGAGCATGGCCGGCTCTTTCAAGTCCGCGGCGGCAAAACGTTTTTAGCGAAACGATTTCTGCCTCCAATTCTACGGCCGCCGGCGTTCCGGGACTTTTATGGATTCGAACAACATGTGCGCACGGTGCGGGCGCGCCGCGGCCTCGACATGATTCAAGCCTGGTATGAAACACCGGCGTTCTATTTTTCGAATCCGAACTCGTTAGTCGGTGATCACGAATCCATTTCGACGCCGGCCGGATCCAACGAGCTGGATTACGGGCTTCAACTTGGCCTGATTATTGGAAGCCGGACCCGGAATGTGATGCCGTCGCAGGCGTGGTCATGCGTGGCCGGTTTTACCGTGATCAACGATTTCTGCGCGCGCGATGTTCAACGTGCCGAGATGGCGATTGGACTCGGCCCGGCCAAAGCGAAGGATTTTGCCACCGCCGTCGGTCCGGTGCTGGTAACTCGTGACGAATTTGCCGACAAGATCGAGAATGACGTGATCGCCTTGGAAATGCGGGCGCGATTGAATGGTCGCGAGCTGTCGCGAGGAAACAGCAACGCTTTGTTTCATTCATTTCCGAAAATGATCGCCCACGCATCGCGGGATGCCGATTTGTTCGTCGGCGATTTGATCGGCAGTGGCACGATCGGAGCAGGGTGCATCCTGGAACTTTCGCCGGAGCACACTGGCGGATGGCTGAAAGCTGGCGACGTCATTGAGCTGGAAATTGAGCGCATCGGAGTGCTGCGGACCAGAGTTACTGCTCGCCTGGAATGAAACGGTATTTGCCGCGCAAGCCCGAGGAGGATTCGCGGCCGTCGAGCAGGCTCCTCGCTTGATCGGGAGCAGTGGGTGAATCGTCTGCCTGCCCTTAAAAATTTGCGGACTTGCCTAGTTTCAACCGTGCCGGGCGGCGGGCTCCGTGTACAAAAAAAGACCGCACCTGGGTTAGAACCAGAGTGCGGCTCTCTTTTCGTTGCGGTCTGTCTTAGTTGTGTCCGCCGCCGCGGTTACCGAGCCTCTGCTTGTTATTCCTGCTTGCGCCCTGGAGGCTGCCGCCCTGGCGACTCGCACCCTGCCGGCTCGCTCCTTGCCTGGAGGCGCCGCCGCCTTTGGCATCCTTGGAGGGTTTCAGATCGCGAACTTTGATGTTTTTATCGTTAGCCATATTACTCTTTCTGTTGTTTTGGGTTAGTTTCTGTTGTGTCAGTGGCTCCGAACAACAATTGACGCCCGCCGACAACATTGCCTTTAGGGATCAAGTCATCCAAACGGATCAATTTTTCTTTCCTGCGCTTTGACCTTTGATGGTTTCCCTCTCCGGCGGGCGCATTCTTTTTGTCCTTCGGTGTGCTCACTTTCGACTCCCTATTAACACCATTTATGCCAGCGGGAAAAAGCGTCAAACCAATACCGAAAGAGGGCCAGATAAACCGCTGGCAATGAGCGGTTTACACTTTAGAAAATTTTCAAATTTGTTTCATTGCCCCTGTTCGATCGGTCTGGCAATGGTCTTAAAATGAGGCCGGGCGCGCTTTCATTTCTGAACCATACATGTTTTATTGTAAGCCAGCCTCCACCGCTTGCCGCGGCGACAAATTCGCCTCTGATAGTTAGGCCGTTCGGTATCGTGATTTCTTAAACGCGCCCATGCCGCTGGCAACAAAAGCGGGCATCCCCCACGGCCGAAAGGCCGGTGCGCAATTTAGGAAATCGCACCAACAGGCCGGGCGCGGGCGTTACCAACAAAAGGATTTCAGGCCAGGGAGCAATCGGGCATGGAAAGGAACTGAATTGCCGGACGGGCCACCAGCTGCGACTATTGAAACTGCAACCGGTGGCCGGCGGCTCCATGCCGAACACGGGTGAAACGTTCGGATGGACGCCGGCGCCCCTAACGCGTTCGGCCGGGGAATTCGCCGGTACAAAAAAAGACCGCACCTGGGTTAGAACCAGAGTGCGGCTCTCTTTTAAGCTGCGGTCTATCTTAGGTGTGGCCGCTGCCGCCGTGTCCTTGATTTTTGTTGGTGTTTCTACTTGAGCCCTGGAGGCCGTGGCCTTGCAGGCCTGCGCCTTGGCGACTGGATCCTTGACGGCTCGATCCCTGACGACTTGCTCCGAGTCTGGAGGCGCCGCCGCCTTTGGCATCCTTGGAGGGTTTCAGGTCACGAACTTTGATTGTTTTTTTGTCGTTAGCCATATTAGTTATCCTGCTGCTTTGGGTTATTGGTTTGTGTTGTGTCAGTGGCTCCGAACAACAATTGACGCCCGCCGACGACATTGCCTTTAGGGATCAAGTCATCCAAACGGATCAATTTTTCTTTCCTGCGCTTGGGCCTTTGATGGTGATCCTCTCCGGCGGGCGCATTTTTTTTGTCCTTCGGTGTGCTCACTTTCGACTCCCTATTAACACCATTTATGCCAGGCCCTAAAAGCCTTAAAATGGTTAAAAAGTATCTCGACGTAAATGCCTGGTGACGATGTGGTTACATTCATAAAACTTTTACGGCCGAGATTTCTCGGACATGCGGCTGAGCCTAACGACGGCCTAGAAACGGGTCCACCCTGGGGTTCATTTTTAAGCACCCTATGCTTTATTGTGAGCCCGACCTCGAAGATGCCGGGCCAGAGTCGCCCGCGATATCCCCAAAAGCTTCGCCGTCCGTCGCTGATTGCGATTGGTCTGTTCGTACACGTAGTGCACGTGGCGTTTCACCGCGCTGGCCAGCGTCAAATCCACTCCCGAGTTGTTAGCCTGATCATTGTTATGATTTCCGGCCATAGCCGGCACCGGGCTCGAGACGGAATCGGAAGATTTGTTCTGTTCCGGTTCTAAATCCGGAGGAAATACCACGTGCTCGGGCAGGATGACTGACCCGTCACAGAACAATGTCATCGTCCGAACGGTGTGACTCAATTCGCGAAGATTTCCCCGCCAGGGATGTCGCACCAGCTTTTCCATCGCTTCCGGATGAATGGCGGTAATGTTTTTACCTTCCTTCAGGCCGGCGGCCCGCAGCTCGGCTGCAATCAGTGCCGGAAGCTCCTGAATCCGTTCCCGCAGGGGAGGAATCAACAATGTCAGGCCATTCAAACGTTGATAAAGGTCTTCCCGAAACTTGGCATGTCGCACCCGTTCGCGTAACGAGCAGTTGGACGCGCAGATGATTCGGGCATTAGAGCGCTGCATCCGCTCCGAGCCCAGTCGCTCGAACTCGCCGTATTCGAGGACACGCAGAATTTTCACCTGGGCCAAGGGACTCATCTCCGAGATCTCATCGAGGAAAAGTGTTCCTCCGTCCGCCAGCTCGAACTTGCCTTTCACACTGGCCTGCGCGCCGGTGAACGCCCCGCGTTCATGGCCGAAAAGTTGGCTCTCGAGCAGGGTGTCGCTCATGGCCGATGCGTTAAACGACACGAACGGGCCGCGAGAGCGTCCTGAAGAATTATGAATTGCGTGAGCCAGAAGCGTCTTGCCGGTGCCGGTTTCGCCCAGCAACACCACCGGCACATCCGACTTGGCCGCGAGCGCGGCTAATTGCAGGCAGCGCGCCATTGCCTCGTTGCTGGTGGTGAGAGTCTCGACCTTTAGGTTGGTCAGTGGTTCCTGCATGACTAACAGCCGCTCATGGCGCGATCGTTTCGCGTAACTGCCGGATCGGTTCGAAGGCGTACTCAATCAGAGTGCGGTGACCGGTCACGACGTGTGCTTCACCCTTCATTCCGACTCGCAGGGGAAGCGCTTTTCCGCCGCGAACGGAGATAAATGTTTTCGCCAGTGAAGCGGAGGCGACAAAATGCCCGCCTTCCGTGGAGGTGACGGCCGACTGACTGATCCAGTCGAGTTTGCCGTCCACTGCGCCATAACGCTGATACGGGAACGCTTCGAAAAAGTATCGGACTTTTTGGCCAATCGAAAGTTTGGCCAGGCCCGCTTCGCTCAACAATATTCGTGCTCTCGGTTTCGCATCCAATGGAGAGAGCTGGCAAAGGACCTGCCCTTGTTGAACCACCGTGCCTACGCTCCGTTGTTCCATCGCGATCACCACTCCATCGTAGGGACTGCGTACGACCAGGGTGCTTTGGCTGGTGTTTTCGAGATCCGACTTCAATGCCGCCACCCGCATTTTCAATTTTTCGATTTCGGCCAGTTCCTCGCCTCGAAGGCGCGCCCGCTCGGTAATCATGCGTTGCCGGTCTAACGTCACCTGCTGCATGGTGCGCTGGGCCACGCTGAAATCCTTTTCCGATTCGGCCAGCTCGAGTTTTGCCCTAACCAGGTCGAATTCAGAAACACCGCCCTGTCCGGCAAGTTTCTCCATGCGAGTCACCAGATCCTTGCTGGTCTTCATGTGGTTTTCCCGAAACCCGACCTCGCTTTTTGCCTGATCGATTTCCGAGACCTTGATATCGAGCAACGCCTGGTGGGCGTCGTCGTTTTTCACCAGGCTGTCTTCGCGGTTGCGCAAGTCGGCTTCAAGGGTGCGAAACTGCGTGTCCCAGTCTCGAATTTCGTCGGATCGCAGCCCGAACAATTCTTCGCCGGCTTTGACTGATTTACCTTCGGTAAGGCCTTCTGTTACCCGGCTGATCACGGCCTGGCGCGGGGATTGAATCGGATCAGAACCGGTGGCGGGAACCAAAACGAACTTACAGTTCACCGTTTCCGGCAGCCGCATTATTACCGCAAACACGGCGGCGAAAACGAAGGCACCCAGCAGTGTCCAGGCTAACGACCGCATGATCCAGGCGGGCGGATCCTGCGGCAGCATCTCCGATTCGTTATCGATGCTGGTGCGCTGGCTTAAAAAACTCATGGATTGTGCATGGTTAGATCCCCAGTTGCTGGCTCGACAAATAGTAATAAAGCCCGCGCTGATTCATCAGTTCGTCGTGGGTGCCTACTTCGGCCACGCTTCCTTTCTCCAGCACCACGATCGAATGGGCCTCGCGGATGGTGCTTAACCGGTGAGCAATGACGATGGTGGTGCGGCCCGACATTAACCGGCCGAGGTTTTCCTGAATGGCACGCTCAGATTCCGTATCCAGGGCGCTGGTTGCTTCATCGAAAATCAGCACCGGCGGGTTATTGTAAATGGCACGGGCGATGGCGATGCGTTGTTTTTGCCCGCCGGAAAGCGACAAACCCGACTCACCGATCTTCGTTTCATAGCCTAACGGGAGTCGCATGATAAAATCGTGCGCGGCGGCGGCTCCCGCTGCCGCCAGGACGCGATCCAGATCCGGTTCAGGATCACCGAACGCTATGTTGCGGGCGATGGTTTCATTAAACATGTGGTTTTCCTGCAAAACCATGCCGATATGGCGCCGCACATCCCGATAATTGAGCGTCTTGAGGTCGACGTTATCGAACAGAATTGTTCCTTCGGTAGGCTCGAGCAGACCGGCGATCAGTTTGATTAACGTCGTCTTGCCACAACCGCTGCGGCCAACCAGCGCGAACATTCGGCCGGGGGCGAGATCGAGCGTGATGTTCTTCAGAATGTAAGGCGCTTCCGGTCCGCCATATCGGAAGCTGACATTCCGCAATTCGATCCGGCCCTCCAGACTGTGAACTGGAATAAGGCGGGATCGATCATGACCCTGTTCAGGTTCCTGCTCGAAAATGTCGTTCAGCCGATTCAGCAGAACGGTGGCGAATTGCATGTTGTCCCACACGCCTAACGTCTCCATGATTCCGGCATAAGCCATCGCGGTGAGGGAACTGAAGGCCACGAATCCGCCTACGCTTAACTGCCCGTTAATCACCTGGGTTGCGCCGACCCACAGAAAGATCGCGGTCGAAAGCATCCCGATTGTGTGCAGGATGCTGTCGTAGGACATCACGATAAAGCTGGAGCGGAAAAGTTTTTTCGAGACCGACAGGAACTCGTTCAGCATGGTGTCGCGAAAGGCGCTTTCCGCCGCCGCCGCTTTCACCGCTTCGATGCCTTTGATCGCGTCTATTTGATGCGAGCTGTATTTACCCTGGCTTTCCTCCACGTTGGCAAACAAGGGACGCAGAACTTTGACGGAAAAGATCATCAGGCCGGCGTAGAGCGGCGTAGTGGCGAGGAAAGCCAGCATCAGGAGCGGGCTGTAAATCGCCATCAGGATCAAAGCGCCCACCAGATAAATGCCGGCCAGCAATGCTCCGATACCCTGTTGCACCACAAACTGCCTGACTTGTTTGGCGCCGTCCAACCGGCGCTGAATGTCGCCGGTGCGACGACTGGTGAAATAAGTCATCGGGAGCGAAAGCAGCTTTCGACTCAGGAAGTCGAGCACGGCGGTGTCGAGCCGGACCGCCGCGAAAGCGAGCAAATATTCCTGGGTCAAACTGCAGATCTGCACGAACACCACCGCGGCGAACATGCCTAACAGGATCGTTTTCAGCAGGCCGAGATCGTTCTCCACGATAACGCGATCCACCACCATCTGGGTAAAAACCGGGAAGAGAAGCGAAAGGAAACTAACCGCGACCGCCAAGCCTACCACCTGGAGGAGGATGACTTTGAACTTGGCCAGAAACGGAAGAATCCACGAGAGCGTAGGCTTACTAACCGGGGCGTTTTCGAATGCGACCGTGTAATCGAACAAGGCGGCGTATCCGGTCCATTTGGATTCGAATTCACGCCGCGGAATTTTGAGAAGACCGAGCGCCGGATCGGCCACTCGCACGACGTGTTCGTCCACGTCATAAAGCACGATCCAGTGGTTGCCTTCCCAATGCACAATCGCCGGCAGCGGCATGCTCGACAAATTCCGCAGCGATACCTTTAATGCGCGGGCCGCCAGGCCGAGTTCCGTTGCCGCCCGACAAAGGGCCTTAAGGCTGGTCCCATCAGTCGCGGTGTGGCAAAGCTGCCGGATCCGGGCAAGACTAACGTTGCGGCCAAAATGGCGGCAGATCATTCCCAGGCTGGCGGCGCCACAATCCATTTCATCGATCTGTTCGATGTGATCGATCTTGCGAATTCGTTTCAGGCGTTTGCGGAAAAGCCCCTGTTCGTCAACAAACGGGTCCTCCTTGTCATCTTCGGTTTCCGCCGGCTGCTCACCGTCAAGCTGAACCTTGTTATGGGTCTGCGTTTCCGCCGGAAGCATTTCGCTCATGAAATCGAGCGGAACACGCGCCTCCGATTTCGCTTCGTAAATGGCCAGACGCTCGTTAAGCAGTTTCTCGAACTCAGGATATCGGGCGCGAAGCTCCTGAACCGCGTTCGGATCGAGCGATAACAACTGGCAATCGGTGAAAGCTTCCACTGACGCGGCCCGCGGCGATCCGTTCAAAATTGAAAGCTCGCCGAAGAAATCGCCCTCGCGATAAAACGCCAGGTTTCGCTCTTTTCCGTTAACGCCCATGAAAACGCGGGCGCGCCCTTTCTCGATCACATACATGGGCCCGGCCGCGTCGCCTTGTCGAATGATCAGACTGCCTTTGGCGTAACCGACCGGCGATAGCTTATCGATTACGCTGCGTAATGCCGGAGCCGGCAGGCGGCCGAAGTTGCTAAACTGGTAAAGAAAACTTTGCAGAGCCCGGTTGCGGCCGGTCATCTCAACGTAGCGCCGCAGTTCGGGTTCCGATTGAGCGAGTTGGAGGAAATCGTTGCGATCGATTCTCAATACATCGACCGTCGTGCTGCAACGTACTGTGGCATTGCGCACGCCGCCTTCGGCCAGCGCCGCTTCGCCGAAACTGTCCCCGGGTTTCAGTGAACCCAGAGGAATTTCTTCGCCGTCAGGTTTGATCTTGAGCGCGCGAGCGCGCCCCCGGGTCAGAATGAAAAATGAATCGGCCGGATCATCCTGCCTAACGATTACATCGCCGAAGTCGTAATGTTCTTCCTGGAGGAGAGGTTCGAGTGCCTCGAAGTGTTCCTCGGACAGAAATCGGAATACCGACGATCTCCGGACCAGTTCCGTGTCTTGAGCATTCATTCGGACGTAACCACCGCGTTCAGTCGTCGCGACACATGTTTGCCGGCCAGATCGTCAAAATGCCGTTCCAGCAGGCGTTGTTCGACTCGTTCTTTGACCGTTGGATCTTCTGGATCAGGCTCGGTCTTTTTCATCACGCGACAAAGCTCGAATCCGTCTCCATGTGGCATCGGATCGACCAGTTCGCCGGCGGAGATGCTCATCAAGATCTGTTGAAGATCGGGCGGCAGGTCCTCCAATAGAAAGTCTACCTGCCGGAAAGGATAACGCCCTTCCGCAGCGACCTCTTCCATCGACATTCCATCTTCCCTGACGCAAAAAAGCGCTTCCTTGGCCGCGTCGAGAGATTCCAGTTCGATTACCTCGGTTTCAAATTTCGTTAGCGGTAGGCGCAACGCGCTAATTTCGTTCTTGTAAGCGGCCGGCACAAG
>DATFCK010000371.1:0-2219 GCA_035253185.1 Chthoniobacterales bacterium
TTCTGATCCCCGGTCGCTGGTGCCGAACCCCTGCCGCCTCGAGAATCAAATCTTGGCCGCCTCGTCTAACCAGCGACCGGTTTAACCGGTCGCTATATAAAACAGCGCGCTATTCAGGAATTTGCGGCCGGCAACCCCTGGGCGCTGTCGTCAGCCGGTTCTCGCCTAACCGGCGCGTTTAGAGCCAGCCCTGTTTCGAAATAGCGAAACTGACCAGCCAATTGAAGGTCTTGGCGAGAGAATCCGCCGGGCATAGGCGGTTCGGCGATGAGCACGCTCCGAAGCGCGTGTTTATTTGGCAAGCACCGGTGCGCTGATCGCGTAGGCGATGAATGCGCAGATTGCCGCCATCAAAGTCATGGCGCTGATGAACAGCCAGTCGGCGAAGCGTTCGAAGTATTTCATTTTGCGCATGGTGCGCGATCGCAGCGCTGTATACGACAACATGGTGGCAGTCAGAAACAGCAGCGCGTCAATGGCGAGTAGGTTGTCCGCCACCGTATCCGCCTTCCCCAGGGTGATTACCACCCGAATCAGGCCGATGACAGTGAGGCACACCCCAACCATTGCCGCCGACACCGAGAAGATGTGGATGCTGATGTTTTCCTCGCGTTCGGAATCGTCTTGGTGGTGGGCAGGCATTGCGAATGTTCCAAGGGGGCACAGAATTTTCGCAATTCGATCGGGTTATCTTTCGACAATCATCATGCCATCACGTTCAGAATGTTAGAGATAGACGAGTGGGATGTAGTGTCGCGTCCGGTCCGGCGGTAGTTTGCTGCCGGTTAGGTAGCAGTTGCGTCTGCACCGCAGCGCTCGTTATATACAGCGGCTGAAGCAGCGGCCGGCGTTATGAAATTCATTAATCTCACGCGCCGCATCGAAATCGGAGCGAACTCGTATTATCTCGAGCTCGACGAACACCGTCTGGTGCTGGATTGTGGGATGCATCCGAAGTTCGAAGGGGAGGAAGCCCTTCCCAACTTCAAACCGCTACAGGACCGGCAGCTCGATGCCATCATTATCTCGCATGCGCATCAGGATCATATCGGGACCCTGCCGGTGCTGATGCGCCGGCAACCGCAGGCGCGCGTGTTTATGCCCGAAGCAACCGCTGCCATCGGGGACGCGCTGCTGCATAACTCGGTTAATGTCATGACCCGGCAGCGGGAAGAGTTGGGAGTCATGCTTTATCCGCTGTTCACTCATCGCGAGACCGATCGCGCGTCAGATCAATGGAGGTCTTGTCCGATACGGCAGCGCATCACTATTGGTGGAGAGCGAGCGCGCGCGGATGAGTCCGACGACCTAACCTTTGAATTCTACGATGCCGGCCACGTGCTCGGTTCGGCCGGAGTGCTGCTGCGCGGCCGCGCCCAAACCGTGTTCTACACCGGTGACGTTAATTTCGACGACCAGACCATCATGCAAACGGCGGTTTTTCCGGAGGAAAGCGTGGACATTTTGATCATGGAATGCACCCGTGGCGATCACGCGACGCCCGAGGATTGGTCGCGCGAAGGTGAGGAGCAGCGGCTGGTTCAGGCCATCGGCGAAGCGTTCGACAAGGGCGGTTGTGTTCTCATTCCGGTATTTGCTCTCGGCAAAACCCAGGAGCTTCTGGCGATGCTTTACAAATTCAAGCGGGCGAACCTCCTGCGCGATTGCCCGGTCTACATTGGCGGGCTCAGCGCGAAGATGACCGAGATTTACGACGAACGCTCCGGAATGAGCCGGCGCCAGTTAGCGCGATTGCAGCTGCTCCCGGAAGTGGATCCGTTCGCACTGAATGGTCAAACAATCCGTGGTGCACCGGCGCGTTCGGGCCGAATATACGCGCTGTCCAGCGGTATGATGACGCCCAAAACCTTATCCAACATTTTCGCACGGCGACTGGTTGAAAACCCGCAACACTCGATTTTTTTCGTCGGTTACGCCGATCCCCTTTCGCCGGCCGGTATTTTACGGAGCGCCAAACCGGAGCAGGAAATCGCGCTTGATTCCGACGAACCGCCGCAGCGGGTCCGTTGCAATTTGAAACAATTTCAATTCAGCGCTCACGCCTCGCGGGAATCGTTAGTCAATTACGCAAAGAAGCTGAAGCCGAAGAAAGTAATTCTGGTGCACGGCGATCCCCCGGCGATTGACTGGGTTCGCGCGAAACTTCTAAGCGAACTTCCGGGCGTGGAAGTGCTGGTACCGACGCCGGGTACGGAAGT
>DATFCK010000372.1:0-14458 GCA_035253185.1 Chthoniobacterales bacterium
CCTGGCGGTAATCTGGAGTTTACCGCGAACGAAATAGATGGCGCGGCGCTCAACCGGCTCGGCCGAGTCAACGCCAAGGCGAACATTAAGTTGGCGGATCAACGGCTCTCGGTCGATGCCACCATCCGACAACGTCAAACAAAACCTCTGCACATCGTTGGGAATGTTCCGTTCGATGCGGTCAGATTCATTCGCGAAAAGCAGTTCGATACCAGCGCCCCGGTTGAGGCGACCATCACGCTGCCACGATCGTCGATTGCCTTCCTCAGCAAAATGGTACCGCAGATTCGTTATGCCGAAGGCACCATTGCGCTCAATGCAAAAGTTACCGGCAGCATTCGAGATCCGGAGCTGAGCGGATCGCTTCGAGTTCATTTTCCGGCGTTGCGGGCCAAAAGCACCTCCGTCCCAAATATCAGTGACGGCGACGTGACGATTCGCCTCCACGACCGCACGGTATCGATTGAACAGGCGCAGATGCGAATCGCCGGGGGCCGGTTAAGCATGAGTGGCAGTGCGCAATTTGATGAACTGACGAAGCCTGTGCTCGACATCCAAATACAGGGCAAGAGTGTACTCGTCGCGCGTAATGAATCGCTCAATGTTCGCGCGAATGCGGATTTGTCCCTAA
The DNA here is from genome assembly GCA_035253185.1 of Chthoniobacterales bacterium. GTDB lineage: Bacteria > Verrucomicrobiota > Verrucomicrobiia > Chthoniobacterales > UBA10450 > DATFCK01. The sequence goes on from DATFCK010000372.1 coordinate 632, forward strand.
CTGGTCCACTGGCAAAGGCCAAGGTGACCGGGAATATCGGGATCACTCAAAGCCGGTTTCTCAAGGACATTGAAATTCTGCCGATCAGTCTTCCCGGCCGCCCGGTGCCGCGCCCGGGACTGCCGCACGAGAGCTCAACCGCTTCCATCGATACCCCACCCTTGCGCGACTGGAGCTTCGATGTCGCGATCAAAACCGATGAGCCATTCAAAGTGCGCGGCAATCTCGCGCACGGCAACGTGGTGGCCGACCTGAAACTGACTGGCACCGGTAAACAACCCAGCCTGGAAGGTACCGCGTGGCTGAAGGATTTCGTTGTTTCGCTGCCTTTTAGCCGTCTCAGAATCACGCGTGGTTCTGCCTATTTCACACCCGGAGGCGCGATCGCGAATCCAAAGATCGATCTGAACGGCGTTTCAGAAATTCGCGATCATCTTGTCAACGTTTACGTCTACGGCACGGCCAGCGATCCGAAAACTGTGTTCACCAGTTCACCGCCGATGCCGCAGGAAGACATCATCAGCCTGCTCGCCACCGGCGTGACCCGGGAGGAATTTATGGCTAATGGCGGACGCGCTGCCGCCGGGCGCGCCTCGTGGCTTGCCCTGAAAGGACTCTATCAGAAATTCTTTCCCGGTACGCCAGGCTCGAGCGAGAACGACTTCTTCGACCGATTCGAGTTCGACCTTGGTGGGGTGGATCCTCGAACCGGCCAGCAAAGACTCGTCACCCGCTTCGAAGTCTCCGACCATTGGATGTTGGTGGGCACAACCAGTCTGGAAGGCGGTTTCCAGGGAAAACTGAAATACGTCATCCGCTTTCGCTGAGTGCGTTGCGTCCCGATGGCAGACCGGGCGCAAATTTCAAAGAAGTAACGCAGCTAAATATTCCAGCCGAGGCGTCCCTTCGTTGCGCCCGCCTTAACCGCGGACTGTTTGAGTGTATTGCCGCGATGTAACGAATCGGCAAGGCGAGCGTAACCCAGCATCGTTAGTCTGGCACGATGACCAAACTAGAATTGAAAGGCAACTTGAACGAAATAAAAGGAAAGCTGAAGCAGGTTTATGCCAACCTAACGGACGACGACCTGAAGTTCGCCGAAGGCAAGGAAGACGAAATGCTCGGCCGGCTGCAGCAAAAGACCGGCAAATCAAAGGAACAATTGCGCGAAGAAATTTCGCGCTATTAGTGCACTCAAGCGCTAAGCAGGCGACGCCGCGCCCGCGCGAGCGTCGTCTCCGGCGCGGGTCGTGACTCTTCGGGATGTACAAGCTATGGATCGAGATCCGCTCCAGCCTCTGGTTTGTGCCGGCCCTGCTGATCCTGGGGGCAATGGGTCTCGGTATCGGATTAGTCCAACTCGATATCTCTCACGGTGCGAATTGGAAGCTCGAGAAGCATAATGCCTTCTTCGGCGTGGGCGCCTCAGGCTCGCGCGCCATGCTTTCGGCGATCGCGAGTTCGATGATCACGGTCGCGGGCGTGGCTTTCTCGGTCACGATCGTGACGTTGTCGCTCGGCTCCTCGCAGTACACGCCCCGCATCCTGCGCAATTTCATGCGCGACCGGTGGAACCAGTTCGTGCTGGGGATGTTCGTCGCCATCTTCGCCTACTGTCTGGTGGTAATGCGGACGATCCGGGCGGGCGACGAAAATGGGGCCAGCTTTGTGCCGGTCGTGGCGGTTTTCGTAGGGGTATTGCTCGCACTCAGCAGCATCGCATGCCTCATTTTTTTCATCCATCATACCGCCACTTCCATCCAGGCATCGACGCTTCTGGCGGCAATCAATGAGGAAACGCTCGCCGCCATTGCGTGCATCCTGCCGGAGGAAAGCAGCGATGCGCCAGAAACAACAGGGACGGTATGCCCGGTGCCGCAAAACGGTTCGTGGGTACCGGTGATGTCCGGTGCCACGGGATACGTCCAAAATTTCAACCCGGCCGCGCTGCTCCGCCTGGCCAGCAAAGAGGAAATAATACTCCGCGTGGAACAATCAGTGGGCGAGTTCGCCACTGCCGGCGTGCCACTAATCTCAGCGGATCGCGAGTTGGATGAAGCAGTGCGCGATCGGCTGCGTCGCCTGTTCACCATCGGCGAGTTCCGCGTCATCACCAATGATCCGGAATTTGGGGTACGGCAGATCGTGGACATTGCAGTGAAAGCCCTTTCGCCGGGCGTGAACGACACCAGCACGGCCACAACGTGTATCGATTATCTGGGCTCTATTTTGTCGTTCGTTGCATCGCGCCGCGCGGCTTCGTCCTTCCGGACCGATGACAAGGGCGCGGTGCGGCTCATCGCCCCCACCCTGGATTTTGCCACGCTTGTGGCCAAAGCGTTCGACGAGATCCGGCTTTCTGCAGCGGGCAACGTCACGATCCTGGTGCAGATGCTCGCCGTAATCGGACGCATTGCCGATGCGACCCGCCGGCCCGCTCGCAAGCAGGTGGCCCTGGATTACGCATGCCTGGTTGTGAGTGCTGCCGACCGAACGGTGGAAACACGGTATGATCGGCTCCGCGTTAACGAGCGAATTGTGCGCATCCGGCCAGCGCTCGATGCGGACGCACGCGACCTGCCGGAAATCTCGGCGGAACAGGCCCGGCCTGAGCGCGCAAGTTAGGCCCGGCAGCCAGCGACTCCAGCATCGCGGCCGGGGCATCGCCTAACGAGTGCTTTGCCGCCGCCACAACGATGGCCAGCCGCCGCCCAGCCGGTGCTTGCTGCTTCCGGGAACAAACGAGAGTACGGCCACCACGATTCCGATCCCCACGCTGTTCCATCCGGCCGCGGTAGAAATGTAACCAAGAGCGAACGGCGCCATGACCAGCCAAACGCCGAGCGGGAGATTCAACCAGCGCAGCGACCGGGTGACTTGCCACATCGCGATGATGGAAAAGCTCGCCACCACCGGACCGATGATTCGGTCATTCGTGGCGGCCGAAGCGGATGAATTCAGCACCGCGGGCGCAGCCATCACCCAGATACCGGCCGCAGCGGAGAGAATCCGAGCCCACATTGCCTAACGAGCGGTTGATTGCATCCCCCAGAATGTCCGCCAGAACGAGCCCCCGTTATCCTTTACCCGGCGCAGATGCTGCAGGCTGGCCAGAAATTCGTCCATGGCCGGACCGATCATTATCAACGAAACCAATGCGGACGCCAGACACAGAGTGCACCAGGCATGAAAGAGAACGGGTTGAAACACCACCAGCATCACGCTCACCGCCCCCAGCGGTCCGACCGCGATTCCGAACACAATCACGATCCAGGGCATCGTGCGCCAGCGTTCCCGCCCCCCAATCGCCCCGGTCACCGCATCAGCCAGATAACCGAGAGCTCCCAGCGCGGCGTCAGGAATTGGCAGTAGATGCGAAATGCTCGAGTTCAATATGCGGATGCTACCCTGCGGAAAAAACGGATCCCAAATGCTCGGAATAATCCGCCATTGATAGAGAGCAAGATAGCCCGCGATAAAAAAGCCGGCCATCGCCAGAACGATGATAGGCAAGCGTTCCGACCAGCTCGCCGGATTATAATCCCAGCCGGGCGGGATGTACTCCTTGCGGTCAGCCATAGGCGTCCGCCAAACTGCGCGCCTTTTGCATATCGCGACGGAGAATGCTCAACTGTTCCCGGGCGTAGCGTTCCACTTCCGGATCGACCCGCAATGCGCCGCTGCGTATCTCAAACTGGAATAGATTCGGGAAGTCAGCATCGGCAATCAAGGAAAGGAAACGACGGTCGAACTCACGTCCGCTCAGCTGCTGTAATTGGTGGAGCTGGCGCCGTTGTTCAGCATTCATACGCTTCGGAAGAATAAGCCGGCTATTACGCGCCAGCCGATATAATCGCGCGCGCGCCTCGACGCGGCGTTGGAACAACGCTTCAGCAAAACGCCGTACATCCTGCGCTTGCGCGCGCTGCGTCGCCAATTGGGCCAGTAGGACGTCGCGCATGAGACCGCGCGCCGCGGCGCTGGCAAACGTTTTGTCCATCTTCGATACGCCGGTGCGATTGACGATGGAAGAGTTGCTGCCAAAAGCAAAAGCGGTCACAACCGCCGCCATCAAAAAGACTGCCGCCAAGAGCATTCGGAGATGAAGGACGCAGGACTTCATGCCGAAAGGTTGATGGTTTAACCTAACCGCGGGTTTTCGCACTGATTACAAACGTGAAAGCGAAGCCAATTGGTGCAGCCTGGCAATCAGAGTATCCCGCCGGGGCAAATGTGCCGGAGGCGTAACCGCCCAGACCATTGGTGACGAGCCATTCAGCATCATCTATATCGTCCGGCGAGCCCACGGCGATCACTACCGGTTAGGCGGTTTTCTGGCCCGCTCGGGTTTTCACCGCCGAAACAGCGCGTCGATCCGCACTCAGCGCTTCAGCAGAATTAATTAGAGCCACGTGGGAAAAGGCCTGCGGAAAATTTCCGATTTGCCGTTTCGCTCCCAAATCAAATTCTTCCGAGAGCAAACCCACGTCGTTGCGCAGGCTGAGCAGACGCTCGAAAAGTCGCCGTGCTTCTTTTTTACGGCCGAGCAGGTGAAGACAATCGACTAACCAGAACGAGCACGGCAGGAAAGCGCCTTCCTCTCCGGGAAGGCCATCGACGTCGGTCCGCGCCGCCTCATAACGCAGGACGAGCCCGTCGCGGGTCAGTTCGCGCTGGACCGCTTCGATGGTGTTGCGAACGCGGTCATCCTGCGCGGGAAGAAAACCCAGCAGCGGCATCATCAGAAGGCTGGCATCGAGGGCGTCAGATCCGTAAAACTGGGTGAACGCCTTTTTGTCGCCATTGTATCCCCTCCGGCAAACGTCGCGGTGTATTTCCGCGCGGACTTTCGTCCACCGTTGCAAAGCGTCTTTAGCCGAATCGCCCCGCGCCTGCGCAAGTTTGATGGCGCGATCGAATGCCACCCAAGCCATCATTTTTGAATGAGTGAAATGCCTCCGTCCACCTCGCATTTCCCAGATGCCTTCGTCAGGTTGACGCCAGATCTTCTGTAAGAAATTCATAAGCGCGCATTGCAGATGCCAATCGGCTTCGTCGGTTTTGATGCCGGCGCAGTGAGCGTGATACATTGCGTCCATTAGTTCGCCATACACATCGAGCTGACACTGCTCGGATGCGGCGTTCCCTATGCGAACTGGCGCCGAATTTTCGAACCCGCACAGCCATTCCAGCTCCGCCTCCGACAACCGGCGTTCGCCGCGTACGCCGTACACGATTTGCATTTGCGCGGGGGTTCCGGCGACAGCGCGCAGAAGCCATTCGCGCCATGCGCGCGCTTCTTCGAGATAACCCGCATCTATCAGGGCGAGAAGGGTAAATGTGGCATCGCGTATCCAGCAGTAACGGTAATCCCAGTTGCGCACACCGCCGATTTGTTCAGGCAGCGAAGTGGTGGGCGCCGCAATGATGCCGCCAGTCGGCGCGTAGGTGAGACCTTTAAGCGTAATGAGCGAACGCATCACCGCATCGCGCCATTCACCTTGGTAAGCGCAGCGGTTAGACCAATCCGTCCAGTAACGCGATGTTTGGCGCAAGGCCCGCTCAGCATCCACTTCGCGCGGGGGCTGCTCGTGAGCGGGAAACCAGGTCAGTACGAAGGGAACGCGATCTTGTTCGGCGACGCTAAACTCTGCAACCGTGGAAAGATTCTTCCCGTGGGTCGGGATCGGCGTGTGCAGGATGAGCGCATCCGGGCCGGCGACTGCCTCCAGACCGCCGTGGTTTTGGCGCACCCACGGCACGATTTTACCGTACCCGAAGCGAACGATGAGAGACATTTCCATGCGCACACGGCCGCTGACACCTTCGATGATGCGGACGATGTCGGGGTTCGTGCCGCGCGGCGGCATGAAATCGATCACCCTAACGGATCCGGTTTCAGTCTCGATTTCGGTTTCCAGTATTAAGGTACCAGGACGATAACGACGCCGGGTCTTCCGAATGTTTGCGCAGGGACGAAAACGCCAGCACCCATTTTCTTCGTTTCCAAGAAGCGCGGCAAAACACGCAGCGGAATCGAATCGTGGGAAACAGAGCCAGTCGATCGAACAATCGCGACTAACGAGTGCAGCTGCCTGCGTATCGCTAAGGAAGGTATAATCCTCGATCCGCGCCCCTGGCTTCATCGGTTCTTCGCCTTCGGAATGTTGATTACTACCGCGTGGGCTTCGCGTTTCACCTTGCCGATTGCGGCTTGCGCCGGATCGGGCAAGGTAACGAATTTTACGACTGCTTTTCCGTTAGGCTGGCCGGATGGGATGAGAAGCTTGAGAGAACGGCCTTCGATTTCAACCCGAACGTCTTTTGGCGCGGCTTTTTGAACGGTGGCGTAGACTTCATAGTGGCTGCCCTTGTCACGGGTCACGACAGAAAACCAGGGCCTGCCCGGTGGAGGGACGCGCGGCGCAACCGGCGGCGGAGAAAGGGTGACGAACGGCGTGGGTGTGGGCGGCAGTTCCGGCACTGCGGGAACCTCGCCCCTGGCATCCGCTAACGGCGGCCAAAGCGTAACCAGAAGAATGATTAATGCCTTCATGCCCGACTCTGCGGGTTGCAGGTGTCGGACAGATTACGCTGCAATTACAGCACAGTAATCATCAGGCAACCTTGCTGTTAGCTGATGCGATTACTCAGTGTTGTGTAACAGCTATGGCTTGCCAATCGTTGAGTTCAAAATGGTCCGCCGCCAACGCGCGACGAGAGAGCATGTCCGTTGCGACCTGCGACCGAGGAGCAACGCAGGCGCCGGACCATTTTCAACTCAACCCTTCGGACCGCAGTTCTTTAGGCGAATTTCCGCGTCGCTCACTTGACCAGTATCACAAAGGATACAGGCGCTCGGCTCGCTCCTTGAAATTCGCCCAAATTCCTTGCGGCGATTGGCAAGCCACACCTGTTACACAACACTAAAAGGATGAGAAACGGCAAACACCGTCAGGTTGTAGTTATTACCGGGGCTTCGGCCGGTGTCGGGCGCGCCACTGCGCAGGCATTCGCGAAACAGGGCGCTTGTATCGGATTAATCGCTCGGGGCCGGGCCGGATTGGAAGGCGCCAAAAACGATGTGGAGGAACTCGGCGGTAAAGCCTTCGTCATTCCAGCCGACGTGGCCGATCCCGAAGCCGTCGACCGCGCAGCCGCCGAAGTGGAAGCGCAGTTCGGCCCGATCGATGTATGGGTAAACAATGCGATGTGCTCGGTGTTTTCGCCGGTAAAAATGATGACGCCGGACGAGTTCAAGCGGGTGACCGAGGTCACCTACCTGGGTTTTGTTTACGGTTCGTTAGCGGCGTTGAAACGGATGTTGCCCCGCGACCACGGCGTGATAGTGCAGGTCGGTTCCGCTCTGGCGTATCGCGGTATCCCTTTACAATCCGCCTACTGCGCGGCGAAACACGCGATTCAGGGATTTTGCGATTCGTTGCGATGCGAGTTGCTTCATGACAAAAGCAACGTCCGCGTGGTGATGGTGCAAATGCCGGCGCTGAACACGCCGCAGTTCAGCTGGGTAAAAAGTCGATTGCCGTGTAAACCGCAGCCCGTCCCGCCGATCTTCCAGCCCGAAGTCGCGGCTGATGCCATTGTTTACGCCGCCCATAGCAACCGACGCGAGATTTATGTTGGCATGCCCACGGTAACAGCGGTTGCCGGTAACAAAATGATGCCGGCATTGGCCGATCGTTACCTCGCCTGGACTGGTTATGAATCCCAGCAAACCGATGCGCCAGTCTCTCCGGAACGTCGCAACAATCTATTGGAACCGGTGGACGACGAGTGCGATCACGGCGCGCACGGCAGTTTCGATTTACGCGCGAGCGGTTGGAGTGCGCAGCTTTGGGCGAACAAACATCGCGGCCTGCTGGCAGCCATCGCCGGGTCACTGGTGGTGGCGGGCGCGACGGCTTGGATCACCCGGCGCCGGTGAACCTGCTTCGCAACGCTGGTCGTCACGTTCGAACTGAATTGTAGCGTGTCCAATATCAAAGCGATCATGCAACTCGCGTTCAATATCACCGAGCAGAGCATCATTGATCTGCGCGTCCGGTTTGACCAGGTGCACGGTGAGCGCAGTCTCGGTTGTACTCATGGCCCAGATGTGCAGATGATGCACGCACTCGACTCCTTCGAGATTCTCCAGATAAGCAGCGACTTCGTCCGGATTGATATCCGGCGGTACCGCGTCGATGGCGAGCACCACCGAATCGCGCAACAACGACCACGTGCTTACTGCGATCACAGCTGCCACCATCAGACTAACGACCGGATCGATCCAGACATAACCGCTGAAGTGAATCGCCACCCCCGCGATCACCACCCCCAGCGAAACCCCGGCGTCGGCCGCCAGATGCGTAAACGCGCTGCGGACGTTCAAGTCTTGCTTTCGGCCGCTTGCGAAAAGCCAGGCGGAAACGGCATTCACCATTACGCCAGCAGCGGCGACGTAAACAATGGTGAGTCCACCGGCTGGATGCGGTTCGATCAGACGGCGCACCGCTTCCCAAACGATCGCACCCACGGCTGCGAGCAGCAGCAACGCGTTGGCCAAAGCAGCCAGGATCGAGGTCCGGCGCAGGCCATAAGTGCGGCGGCGCGTCGGTCCCGATTGCGAAAGGCGATGCGCTCCCCAAGCCAGCAGAAGACCGAGCACATCACTGAGATTATGGCCGGCATCGGACAGAAGCGCGAGCGAACCGGCGGCGAAACCAGCGATGGCCTCGGCCGCGATGTAGACCGCGTTCAATCCAACGCCCCAGGCGAATGCCCGGGTAAAATTTGGAGCAGCATGTTCGTGCGAGGGCATGTTGAGTAACATGAAATAATCGGCCCTCGTTACCCTGTGAGACGTGAATATGATGCGGTCGTGGTTGGGTCTGGGCCTAACGGATTGGCTGCAGCCATAACCCTGGCCCAAGCCGGTTGCTCGGTGCTGGTGCTGGAGGCGAACGATACCATCGGCGGCGGCACGCGTTCGGCGGAGCTGACCCAGCCGGCATTTATACACGACGTCTGTTCGGCGGTGCATCCCCTGGCCGCGGGCTCACCGTTTTTCAAGAGTCTGCCGCTCGAACGTTTTGGATTAGAATGGATTCATCCCCCTCTTCCGCTGGCCCATCCCCTCGAGAACGGCGAGGCCGCGCTTCTGTTTCGCGACCTCGACAAAACTGCGGCGTCGTTAGGCGGGGATTCGGATGCATATCGTGAATTGTTCCTCCCGCTGGTCTCGAACTGGGATGCGCTCGCGCATGAATTCCTCCAACCCATGCTGCACATGCCGCAGCATCCACTGACCCTGGCGCGTTTTGGCTGGCGCGCCTTGCAACCCGCGCGCTTTCTTGCCCGGACCCAGTTCAGGACGCCGGCCGCCCGCGCGTTGTTTGGTGGAATTGCCGCGCACTCGTTCTTACGACTCGAACAATTTGTTTCTGCTGCTTTCGGCCTGGTGCTCGGCGCCGCCGGTCATGCGGTCGGCTGGCCAATTCCTCGCCGCGGCTCCCAATCGATCGCGAACGCTCTTGCTTCTTATCTCCGCGAACTCGGCGGCGAAATTGAAACCGGACGGCCGATGGAATCGTTAGGTGACGTTCCTAAAAATCGCGCGCTTTTACTGGACTTGAGCGCGTGGCAATTCGCGCGGATCGCAGGTGGGCAACTTCCGGCCGGTTATCGCCATCGCCTCCAGCGGTTCAAACACGCTCCGGCTGTTTTCAAGATCGATTACGCGCTCTCCGCGCCGATTCCGTGGCGGAACCCGCACTGCGCCCAGGCCGGAACGGTGCATATCGGCGGAACACTGCCCGAAATTGCCCGGGCCGAGCGCGAGGTTGCTCACGGCCGGCCTGCGGAGCGGCCGTTCGTGCTGGTTGCGCAACAAAGCTTGTTCGATGAATCGCGCGCACCACGCGGGTGCCACACGTTGTGGGCCTACTGTCATGTCCCGTTCGGTTCTGATGATCCGAATACCGCCGCGCGCATCGAACGCCAGATCGAACATTTCGCCCCGGGATTTCGCGATTGCATTCTTGCGCGCCACAAACTGAACGCCGCCGATCTGGCTCATTCGAATCGAAATTTGGAAGGGGGCGATATTAACGGAGGCGCCAATACAATCTGGCAGCTGTTGGCCCGTCCGGTTTTGAGCCTGACTCCATACCGCACTCCCCTTCCTGGCACGTATCTCTGTTCATCTTCCACTCCGCCCGGCGGCGGCGTGCATGGCATGTGCGGATTTCACGCCGCCCGCCTGGCGTTAGGCGAGCGATTCGGGAAGAAAGTAGCGTTGGCAGGTTCATGATCACATTGCTCGTTTTTTCAATCGCACTGGTCATTGCCATCCTCCTCTCGGAACTGGCGAATCGCAGTATCCTCTCGGCCGCAGTGCTGTTTCTTGTCGCCGGATTCATCGCGGGTTCGGGCGGCTTTGGATTAATCGGAAGCGATCCGCACCAGCCACTGGTAACGGTGATCGCGCAAATTGCGTTGTGCACCGTCCTCTTCACTGACGGCATGCGCGCCGGCGTTCGCGATATCGCGGCGGCATGGCGTTTACCGGGGCGCGCGTTGTTGCTCGGACTTCCCCTCACCCTTCTGATCACGGCACTATTGGCCCATGCATTCACCGGAACCGGGTGGCTGATGGCGTTACTCATCGGTGCGATTCTTTCGCCCACTGATCCGGTCTTCGCGGCTGCGATTGTCGGCCGGCAGGAAGTGCCGAAGCGGCTTCGGTTCCTGCTTAACGTTGAAAGCGGCGTCAACGATGGCCTCGTACTGCCGGTGGTGCTCGCGTTGCTTGCCATCGTCGGTCACGAGCAGGCGAGCTTTGCTGAACTCGGTGGGGAGCTGGCCTGGGGGATCGCCATTGGAATCATGGTGCCGTTAGGCATTTGCAAGTTGGAGAGCAGCTCGTTCTTTGGTGTCGCAAAACCGTTTGAACCGCTGTTTGCCTTTGCCATAGGCCTGTTTGTCGTCATGCTCGCCGCCGCGACGAATGGCAACATTTACCTGGCAGCATTCGCCGCTGGAAGCACCATCGCGAGCACCCGCGAGGATCTGCGCAACGAGTTTCACCAGTTTGGCGAACTTGTGACCGAGTTGGCCAAGCTGAATGCGATCCTGGTTTTCGGGGCGATGATCTCGCCCGCGTACTTCGCCGATATTGGCATCGGCGGCTATTTGTTTGCGCTTTGTGTTCTGCTCGTGGCGCGGCCGGTGGCGTTGTTCGTTTCGCTGTGGGGGTGCGCGCTGGGCTGGCGTGAGCGAATCAGCGCCGCCTGGTTCGGACCCAAGGGATTCGCCTCTATAATATATGGGTTATTGCTGTTTCAGCATGGGGTTCCGCAAGCTGAGCACTATTTCCACATCATCGCTATCGCGATCCTTGCATCGATGATTGCCCATTCCACCACCGACGTTTTGCTCGCCAGATGGTTTGCCTCCTCGTCCCAAAGCAGGACTGCCGGCTAAACCGCCCCTGGAGGACCTGCTCACTATATAGTGAGCGAATATCCCGCCGGCTTCGTCGTAAACCGCGTGCCATGACTCATCGCCGGAATGTGCCTGTTTCGCTCATCAAGCGTCGCGCTCTCCAAGAACATCTTCCAGATAGAGCCGGCGGACGAGCACTACTCCGGCCGCGGTCATTGGCGTAGCCAGCAGCACACCAAGGCTTCCGGCAAGGAGGCCGAACACTAATTGCGCCACGATGGTTAGCGCGGGCGGCAATGCGACCGTGCGTTGTTGCACCAACGGGGTAAAGACGTAGCCGTCGAGGTTTTGCAGAAAAATATAGAGAAGCAAAACGTAGAGCGCTTCGTCGGGGCCGATTGTCCAGGCAATCAGAACCGCCGGAATACCGGCGATGATCGGGCCAATGTTAGGGACAAAATTCAGCAGCCCGGCCACCACGCCGAGAGTAAGCGCAAGCGGGATTTGGAACAGCCACAGTCCGAGTGTTGTCAGCACGCCGTTACTGATCATCAGCAGCATTCGTCCGACCAACCAATGCCGCAGGGTGCGGCCGATTTCCTCAATCACCGCGGCAATATGGTCGCGGTAGTTTTTCGGAAACAGCCGCACCAGGCCGGCGACGTAAATACCCGGGTTGATCGCGAGATAGATCCCGATGAAAACAACCAGCACCACGTCAGCGATCAGGCCGAACGTAGTTGAGAAAATTCCGGTGATCCGCGAGATAAGATTGCCGCGGTTAGTCAACTGCTGAAGGGTCGGTGCCTGATCGAGCAATCGCCTCCCCCATTCGTATTGCGAAACCTGCGCTGTGAGTTGCTGTGCCGAGCTGGTCAATCGCCGCGAAAGCTGATCGGCCTGCGCGGCCACGCCGGGCGCGAGCAGCCAGATCGTCGCACCCACGGTGAGACCGACGATCAACATGACTAAACCAAGTGACCAGCCGATCGGTAGCCGGGTTTTGTCCGTTAAGAGGTCCGCGAGTCCGCGCAGAAAACAGGCGAGCAGAATGGCGGCGAACACGAGCAGGAGAGCATCAAGAATGTTCCAGAAAAGAAGGAGAACAATTCCGAATGCCGCGACGACTGCGGTCGCTACAACGACTTTACGTGCGAAGCTGTATTCGTTTTCGGCCATGGTTAACGCCAGCCGCGGGTCAGATAATCGCTCAATGCCAGGACGAGCATGATGCCAAGCCAGAAAACGCCGGCACCGGCAAAGATCCACATCAGCGGCTTGCTGTAGCGCAGGTGCATGAAGAAAAGCGCAATCAGCGACCCTTTGGCAAGAGCGATCAGCATCGCGACGGCCGGGTTGAACGGTCCGAGATTCATGTAGGCCGCGGCAATGGTTAGGCCGAGGAGTGTGAGCAGCGCAACTCCAGTTAACAGATAAATTCGTGCAGTGGGTTCCTTCATGAATGGCGATCGACCAGGTAGATCAGCGGAAAGAGAAACACCCAAACAATGTCTACAAAATGCCAATACAGACCTAACAAATCTACCGGGGTATCGTGGTTTTCGAACGCGTTGGTGAACCAAGCCCGCAAGGCGAAGAATCCGATAAGGATCACGCCGACACCGACGTGCAGCGCGTGCACTCCGGTCATGAGCCAGTAAAGGTAGAAAAACATCTGCGCGTGATGCGGATTGGCCGCGTCGATATGGAAATGCGGACCAGGCAAAAGCCCTTCGTGAATTTCCCGGGTGTATTCCACTCCCTTGATTACCAGGAAAACTGCGCCTAACGACGCCGTAGCCAGCAAAAGCAGACCAAGCAGTCCGCGCCGGTTCGCCTTGGCGGCTTTGACCGCGAACACCATGATCGTGCTGCTGATCAGGAGCACCGCCGTGTTGACGCTGCCGAACACCACCAGCGTATGCCGACTCGCTTCTGCGAATGCCTGCGAATAGTAAACCCGGTAGGCGGTATAGCCGAGAAACATTCCGCCAAAGAAAAGTACCTCAGTGGCGAGGAAAACCCACATTCCCATGGTCGCGGCATGGCGCTGTTGGGTCGCATCCTCGAATTGATGCGCCACCGGTGAAATGGTCGCCGCCTCAGGCATGGACGTGCTCCTCCAGTTCCGCTTCCTCGGCTTGCGGATCGTACTGGTAAGGGTTTTCGGTAACGACCGGAACCTCTTCGAAGTTATCTTTGCGGGGTGGCGACGGCGTGGTCCATTCAAGACCGGTCGCGCCCCACGGATTCGGGCCCGAAACTTTGCCGAATTTCCACGACCAAAGAAGATACCCCAGCGGCAGGAAGTAGCCGATGGCCAGGATCGACGCGCCGGCGGTGGAGAGCACATTCAGCACCTGAAATTCGGGTGCATAAACG
>DATFCK010000373.1:0-4358 GCA_035253185.1 Chthoniobacterales bacterium
GACGCGGCCATCGCTGCCGCCCATGCCTACGCCGATGAATTGGAAAAGCGGAGCGCCAAAATGGCCGATTTCGCGCCCATGGGAGAAGCCGACTACAATTATTACCTCAAACACATTCTTCTGCTCCCGCTTAACGCTTCGGAAGTGGAAATGATCGGACGCGTCGAGACCGCGCGTTATCGGGCGTTGGAGTCGCTGTTGCCCGATCCAAAACTGGCGGACCCGGATCCATCGCGCAGCGCAAACATACCGGCCGATCAAGAAGCGTTCCTGAAGGCGTATGAAAGTCGCCAGACAGAAATGCTCCAGTTTTTGAAGGATCGGAAATTGATCACGCTGCCGGATTATCTCGGTCCATTCCAGATTCGACAACTACCGGAAGCGTTCAAACCGACCAGCCCCGGAGGGTTCATGAATCCACCCGGCGTTTACGATAAGGATCCGGGCGGTTTCTATTTTATTCCCACCTACAATCCGAAATCGCAAAATTTTTATATTCGCGCTGCGATTGAAGATCCCCGGCCGATCCTCGGGCATGAAGGCATTCCCGGTCATTTCCTCCAACTCTCGATCGCCAATCATTTGAACAACGAGATCCGCCGCCAACACTTCGATACCGTTCTAATTGAAGGCTGGGCGTTGTACGGCGAAGAAATGTTTCTGCGGCAGGGTTTTTATCCGGAGAATTCTGCCGCGCAGGGTCAGGTCCTCCGGGCGGCGCGGTTTCGGGGCGCGCGGATCGGGGTTGATGTGAATCTGCACACCGGCCGGTGGCCATTCGAACAGGCGGTAAAATATTTCATGGACGCCGGTGGGCTCGATCGCGAAGCCGCCGAAGGTGAAGCGGCGGGAGCGGCCTCCAGCCCCACCCAAAAGATCAGTTACATCGTGGGAAAATGGCAGATCATGAATCTGCTGGGCCGGTATCGCGACAAAATGGGCGACAAATACCGGTTAGGCCAATTTCATGACGAATTGATCGCCAACGGCAGCCTGCCCATCTCAATTATCGAGTGGATTATGCTGGATGATCCGACCGCAATAAAAAAAGTGATGGCGGAAAAGTAGAAATTAGAAGTTAGAAAGTAGAAAAAAGCTCGCGCTCCAACGTCACGCGCATGAAAACACGGGGCTTTCTTCTTTCTACTTTAGCCTTTCTACTTTCTTCTTGCGCCAACCAGCATTTCCGGGTGCCGGCGGAGGGACCGCCGCCGGCCGCTCCGCGGTCGGTGGAACTACTGCGCGAAAAACAGATCGCCAACCTGCATTTTCCGGCGGGCGTATATTCGTTCTACGCGATGGACGACAAAGGTTTTTATTACCAATCGACGCGCCCGATCGTTCAGCACGGAACCGGCAGCTCGTCCATTCGGCAAGGCGGAGTCTTCGTTAACCGGCGCCATCTAAATAAGCTGCGCGGTTACGTCTTTCTGGCCGGGGCAATTACTCATGTGGGTGATTTGTCGCGCGTGCCGCACCAATATCGCCACTAATTAGAAGCCTGGCGCCTTCGGGACGGGGAAGGCGAAGTGATGGACTAATGGGCCCGGGCGACCAAAGCGCCCGCTGTAGAACCTCGCACCAACACGGGTGCGCTTTGTGCTGTTTGGCGATTTCGCCAATGAGTAACGCGCGCGTCAGGAACAAGATCAGCCGTTCCCGAACCATCAAATCGCTGGAGCAGAGTTTGGATGAAACCTACCGGCAAATTCGAGACGCGGCATCGGCCGAGTGGATCCGGCTGTTTGGAGGCACGGATCCGAGTGACGCTTGTTTTACCGTCCGAATCTCGCAGCCGGATGCGGCTCGCGAATTGGCGAGAACACCGCGCAACGCCTAGTCCGGCCGTTAACCAGCCGCGAGTCTCGAGGCGTTACACCCCGATCAGGCGCGTAATCGTTAGGCAAAATCGAGCACGGTGAACTAAAGATAACCGATGTCGACGGCCACTTTGATGACTTTCTCGACTAACGGCTCGGTTATGGTCGGATCAGGGGGAGCATCGATGGCGTCACGGGCGGCTGCAGCCAATGGAGCTGGAATGGGATGCTGATTCTCACCAAATAATTCGCCGGCATGGCGCAACGCATCGTCCAGCCGCTGCTCGGCCACCGCCACTGCAATTAACGGCAGAATTGCCTGCCAATCGACTCCATACGGGTCGGTCATACCATGCCACAGGGCCAGCGCTTCTTCGCCTAACGACCTAGCTTCGGCATATCGCTCCTCCCGCCATGCCAGCCAGGCCAGGTTCGCTTTGGCCATGGCAACGTATTCCACCATGCCCAACGGCCCCGCCATGGCAATGGTCCGGTCCCCAAACGCACGGGTGCGCTCCCGATCTCCCGACCGGCGACAAATCACGGTCAAATAGGCCAGGCATCGCGTCTGCATGATTAGATCGCCGACGCGTTCGCCCAAAGACAGTGCTTCCGAGCAATGTTCGATCGCTTCGGGCAGGTTCCCGCGAAAATAATGAGTCAAACCTGCGGTGAACCGGATATGCGCGCTTTCGGCCAGATCGGTTGAGTCGCGACTGGTGGATACCGCGAGCTCGGCCAGGTTCACGGCTTTGTCTGACGCGACATAACGAGCCCGCGTTAGTTCCAACAGGCCGAGCATCTGGAAGAATTTGCCACGCTGGATGGGTGTTCCTCTCTGTTCAATGTCAGATCGGTACCGTTCCGCCAGTTGGGTCATTTCAGCGGACATGCCCTGCCAATAAAAAAGATGCAGGCGTTCAAGGAGAATCTGCATCTTCTCGCTCCACCATTCTTCCTCCGGCGCTACCGGGTGTGGACCGAGCTCCTTTTCGGCGGCATCAAATGCATCACCCATCGCGGCGTAATCGCGGTCCACGGTATAGGCCAAACCGATCTTGCGATGAATCGCCGAACGGCTTACCAGGTCGTCGTTAGGCAAATGAGTCAGGGACCGGCGATACCCGGCCCGCGCATCTTCATTTTTTCCCTGGAGGAGGAGCACGTCGCCCAGCGCCTTTTCGACTTCCGCCAGCCGGCGTGCCATCTCGCTGTCGCCGCCTGCCACAACCGCCTCACCCTGCCTGACCGCGGAACGATAGTAGGCTTCGGCCTCAGCGTTGGCGAACACAGCCTGGGCGTGTTCCCCGGCGGACTTCAGGTACCGGAAAGCCTTATCGGGAAGTTCGGCGCGCTCGAAGTGATAACCAAGCGTAGGCGCCAGTTCGATGACTCGGTTTGCGAACATGCGCTCGAGGGTTTCGCCCACGCGTTGATGAACATGTTTGCGCCGCGCCTTTAGCAGGGTCTGGTAGGCGACATCGTGGGTGATCGCATGTTTGAAAACAAATTCCTCGTTAGGCGCCGGTTGGTTACGTTTTTGAATGAACTGAAGCCGGCACAATTCCACGATCACGGCATCCAGATCAGTTTGCTTGGTGGAGAGAACATTTTGCAATACCGCCAGCTGGAATACTCGCCCAATCACCGCTGCCGTTTGCAACGCTTCCTTCCGATCCGCGCTCAGCCGATCCATGCGCGCGGCGATTACTCCCTGGACCGTCTCCGGCACCTGGGTCTCAACCAGTTCTCTTCGCATCGTCAACCGGCCGTCGTTAGTCGATGATGCGGTGGAGTCCAGAAGTGATCGCAGCAGTTCCTCGATGAAAAAGGGGTTGCCTTCGGCTCGATTCAAAATCAGATCGCGCACTTTGACCGGCAGTTCCGTCCCTTGGAGCAATCGCTCCACTAATGCGCCGCTTTGCTGGCGGCCAAGGGGCGAGAGTTTGAGCAAATGAAATCTTTCGCCGGCGGCAGTTGCGGCGGCCTGTTGAAGTTCGTCGGTTTCCTCTTCAGGCCGAAAAGCCAGCAAGATCAGCAGCGGGAATTCCCGGACCAGCGGGAGAAGATCCTTCAACAACAGCAGCGATGAAGGATCGCACCAATGCACGTCCTCACATATGATCAGCAGCGGCTGTTGGATCGCGCGACTCGAAACATACTGTCGGAACGCGCCCAAAATTCTGGCCTGCAAAGCTTCACTCGATAGAAAGCGCACCCGCTCCTGCATTGTTTCGCTCAGCGGCAATTGCAGCAAGGTTGCCAGGTAAGGATACACCTGATCAAAGACTAACGACTTGAGATTGCCAAGGCTGTCGCGGAGGGAGCGATCGAGCAGGTCCGGCGAGACATTTTCCGGACAACCAACCAGCCTGCGTAACAGGTCGCCCGCCAGCCAGTAACTCATGCCGGTGGTGTGCGACAACGCCCGGCCTTCCGCTTGAGCAATCGGTGAAGCACATTGTCGTAGCGCCTCCGAGACCAGCCGGCTCTTGCCCACTCCGGCTTCGCCAACAACCGCAACAATTCCACCAACCC
>DATFCK010000374.1:0-2154 GCA_035253185.1 Chthoniobacterales bacterium
TTTCGTACCCGGAAAACGCAGTACCCAGGGCGAGAGTCCAAAGCGCGATGGTGCTGATGAATCGGAGAATGAATGTTGACCGCGTCGTCGGTGGCTTTGCCGGAGGTTCTTCGATGGTCGCGGACATTCAGATGATTTTGCGACCGCGCACGACTTTGTCCACCCGCCTTTTCTCCGATTTATTCCTGCTTTCCTGCGTTGCCGATTCGCCTAGCTTCTTCCGTGCAGAAAACGATGAAAGCCGTCGTCAAAAGCAAAGCCGAGCCCGGGCTCTGGCTCGAAGAAGTCCCGGTCCCGGAAGTCAAAGGCGACGATGTCCTCATTCGCGTCCTCAAGACGTCCATCTGCGGCACCGACGTTCATATTTACAACTGGGATGCCTGGGCGCAGAAAACGATTCCGGTTCCGATGACGGTGGGGCATGAGTTTGTTGGGGTGATCGAAAAGGTTGGCGATCATGTGAAAGGTTTTGCCAAAGGCGATCTGGTGGCGGTGGAAGGTCATATCACCTGCGGCCATTGCCGAAATTGCCTGGCCGGCCGTCGCCATCTTTGTCCTAACACCCAGGGCGTGGGGGTGAATCGTCCCGGCGCCTTTGCCGAGTACGTGGCAATTCCGCAATCCAATCTGTGGCATGCCGATCCGTCGATCCCGCTGGATGTAATTTCCTGTTTCGATCCGTTAGGCAACGCCGTGCACACCGCGTTATCTTTCGACCTGGTGGGAGAAGATGTTCTCATTACCGGGGCCGGCCCTATCGGTTGCATGGCTATCCCGATCTGCAAACACGCCGGCGCCCGTCATGTCGCGATCACCGACGTTAATCCCTACCGGCTGGATCTGGCTCGCAAAATGGGGGCCACCCTTGCGATCGACGTCCGCCAACAACGGCTGGCGGATGCGATGAAAACGCTCGACATGAAAGAAGGGTTCGATGTCGCGCTGGAAATGTCCGGCAACCCGAAAGCGTTTGAAGAAATGTTGCCTAACATGTTTCATGGCGGGAAAATCGCGTTGTTAGGCATTATGCCGGGCAGCGCTCCGGTCGACTGGAACACCATTGTGTTCAGCGCCCTGACCTTGAAGGGGATTTACGGCCGCGAAATGTACGAAACCTGGTACAAGATGACCGCGCTCATCCAGGGTGGAGTCGATATCTCGCCGGTAATCACCCACCGGTTTCCCTACACCCAATTCAAGGAAGCGATCGAACTGATGAAATCCGGGCAATCCGGCAAAATCGTTCTCGACTGGAGCGAGCGAGATTGATTCGAAGAGGTAGTCCCGCCCCGGCCTCGAAATCCAAGCATGGCAACCGATACCCGAATTGATCAAATAGTTGGCGGCATTTATCGCATAGCCACCTGGCAGGATCGGTATGGCATCACCTTCAATCAGTTCCTGATCGATGATGAGCAGCCCACCCTCATCCACACCGGAATGCACGGGTTGTACGACGGAATCCGAAAGGCCGTCACCGAGGTGCTCGATCCGGCCCGATTGAAAAACATCATTCTGCTGCACTGGGAAGGCGACGAAAACGGGGGCATGACCCGTTTTATGCATGACGCGCCGAGCTCGGATCTGCTCGGCTCGCTGCTTTCGATTCAGCTGAATGCGTATGGTTTTGGCCTAACCGAACGGGTGCGCGGTTTCCGGGATGGCGAGACACTCGATCTCGGTAAACACAAACTTCGCTTCCTGGAAACGCCTCACGTTCATCACTGGGATTCGATGATGGTGGTTGAGGAAACAACCGGCAGCCTGTTTCCGTCAGATCTGTTAATCCAGCCCGGTGAACAGCCCCCGGTCGTTACCGAGAATTTGTCCGAGCCGATGCTGGAGTTGTATCGCGCAGTCGGAATCTTTGCCCACGAACGTCCGGTTCGGCAGGTGGTTGATCGGATTCTCAGGCTGAACCCCGCCTGGATACACCCAATGCATGGCGGCTCATTTGAGCGCAGCGCGTTGATAAACTACACCAACGCACTCAACCAAAACGAATTTGGTTACCGCGGATTTCTGCTCGGTCGCGAGATCGCCAAATTGGCACCGATGTAGAATCAGGACTCGCCCGGTAATCCGGGGGCGTGATTCGCGGGCCAAACGTTTGCCAGCGCGGATTGACCTCGATTGCCAGGGGCGCATCGCGGG
>DATFCK010000375.1:0-17380 GCA_035253185.1 Chthoniobacterales bacterium
CGGCGGGGGAACGCCCGGCAAAAAAAGGGCTCGGTAGCCGCCACAGCGACTAGTTAGGCTGATTCGTGCCGCTCAGTTCTCGACTACTGATGCTTGATACTGGATTCTTGATCCTTGATTCTCGATAAGCGCTTCAACGCTTCAACGCTTCAACGATTTAACGATTTAACGATTTACCGCTTCAACTATACATTTCGCCGTTTCCGTCATTGCCCTTGCGCGAAACCTGCTGCCGGTGAAAACTGCGCGTTCTCGCAATGCTCACCGTTTCTCAAGTCAGCAAATCCTTCGGCGGCCGAATCCTGTTCGAAGAGGTTTCGCTTCAGGTAAACCGGGGCGATCGGATCGGATTGGTGGGACCGAACGGCGCAGGTAAGTCTACCCTGTTTTCTCTGATTCTGGGGGAAACCTCGCCCGATAGCGGCAAAATCTTAACTGAGAAAACGGCCACGATCGGATTCCTTCCCCAAGAAACCGCCGCAGTTGGGCGGGAAACTGTTCTCGAGCTGGCGATGGCCACCAGTCCCGACCTCATTCGTGCCCAGGAAATCATCAAACGACACGAATCAGGCAACGGCTCGACTGATTCAGCCTATCATCACGCGCTTCAAATCTTCGAAAAGCATGGCGGCTGGCAGCTCGAGCCCAAAGCCAAGCGAGTTCTTTCAGGATTGGCGTTTCGCGAGAGCGATTTCCACCGCTCGGTCCGCGCCATGAGCGGCGGCTGGATCATGCGAGCGCATCTTGCCCGGCTACTGGTGATGGAACCGGATCTTCTGCTCCTGGATGAACCCACCAACCACCTGGATCTTGAATCACTGCAGTGGTTCCAGGAATTTCTTAAAACGTATCCCGGCGCGATCCTCATCATTTCGCACGACCGCGAATTCTTGAATCAACTTGCCGGAAGCATCGTGGAGATCGCGCATTCGAAGCTCGTTAGATATCGCGGCAACTGGGACAGCTACGTCGAGCAGAAGGCAGCCCGAGACGAACGGCACCTGGCAGCATACAAGAATCAGCAGAAGGAAATCGCTTCTCTTCAGCGTTTCGCTGATCGCTTTCGAGCCAAGGCGAGCAAAGCGTCGCAAGCCCAGAGCAAGCTCAAGCAGATCGATCGAATGGAGAAGATTGCGGCGCCGGTGGCAACAGCCAAAACGGTTAAGTTTCAATTTCCCCAGCCGCCCCGCAGCGGTCTGAAAGTCATCACTCTGAAAGATGTCGATCATTCCTACGGCAACCTGCAGGTCTACCGCGGTTTAAATTTTCAAGCGGAGCGCGGCCAGCGAACGGTCCTGGTCGGGCCTAACGGTGCCGGCAAATCAACACTCTTGAAATTGCTGGCCGGCGTTCTCCCACTACAACAAGGAACCCGCACCCTGGGTCATAACACACGGATAGGCTACTTCTCGCAGACCCGGATAGAAAACCTCAGTCCGCACGAAACTGTTCTGGCAAGTGCCCGTGACATGATTAATCCGGTTTCGGAGCAAACCGCGCGTACTGTCCTGGGCTCGTTTTTGTTTCGCGGAGACGATGTGTTTAAAACAGTCCGGGTCTTGAGCGGTGGCGAAAAGACCAGATTAGCACTGGTGAAACTGCTGCTCGATCCGCCGAACCTGCTCTTGATGGATGAGCCAACCACGCACCTCGATGTAGGATCGATCGACGCCTTGATCGCGGCTCTGAAACAATACCAGGGCACCCTGATTTTTATTAGTCACGACGTGCATTTCATCCGGGCCATCGCTACCAGCGTCCTGCGCGTCAGTCCGGATGCCGGGAACGGCAATGCCCATCTCACGTTTTATCCGGGCGATTACCAGTACTATATGGATAAGTCGCGACTCGCGTCCGACCGGACCGGCCTAACCGCTACTGTTTCTTCAGGGTCGATCTCTCAGCCGCAGCCTTCGACCGCGCCGGCCCGGCCTCGTCCATCTCTGCGCCAGCAAAAAGAGCAGCGCCGTCAGGAAGCGGAGGCGCGCAATGCCGTCGCCAAAGCGAGACGAGAAAAGGCGGCTCGGATCCACGCGCTGGAGATGAAGATTGCGGCGCTGGAAGGTCAGCAAAAAGAGCTGGTCGCCGCATTGGAAGACCCAGCCGCTTACGAACCGGGCGGCCGCGCGGTTTCAATTAACCGCGAATTGGCTGCCGTGACCGATGACCTCTCGCGCCTAACCAACGAATGGGAAAACGTCGCCTACGAATAGGCGCGCTTGACCCTGGATCAGCTCATTCGGGGCGGCGCCTCAAAGCCGCTCTTTTCAGTGCCGCTCACCGGACGCTGCCTGGTCACTTCACCACGCCGACTAAGCGCGCCAATGGCTCGAATCGTGCACGGGCCCATCGCAACTTGACTGCTTTAAGCAGTCAGGTCTAACAAGGCGCGTTGACACTCTCAGCCGGAACCGACCTTGGAAAAGAAGCCATCGAAGCCGATCCTGCTCAGCGGCCCCGTTCCCGCAAACGCTGCGTGGCCCATGTAAGCATGTCGTAAGCGCGAATCGCCACAATCGTTCACGCGCCCCATCGCAACTTGACTGCTTTAAGCAGTCAAGTCTAACAAGACGCGTCGACACTCGCGGCCGGAACGGACCTTAGAAAGGAAACCAACGAAGCCAAAAGAATCCATCGAAGCCGGTTCTGCTCAGTGGCCGCAAACGATGCTTGGCCATGTAAGCACGTCGTAAGCGGCCCTATCGCCGAAATCGTTCACGCGCCGCACGACAACTTGACTGCTTTAAGCAGTCAAGTCTAACAAGGCGTCGACACTCGCGGCCGGAACGGGCATTGGAAAAGAAACCATCGAAGCCAAAAAGAAGCCATCTAAGGCGAAAAGAAATCCATCGAGCCCGAGCGTGCGCTCAGCGGCCGTTCCCGCAAACGTTGTTTGGCCCATGTAAGCATGTCGTAAACGCCGATCGCCAAAACCGTTCACGCGCCCCACTGCAACTTGACTGCTTTAAGCAGTCAGGTCTAACAGGGCGCGTCGATAACTCGAAGTCAGAACGGGAAATTAGAAGTAAAAATGAAAATCGAGCCTGATTCTCCGGAGCGGCCCGTTCCCTCAAACGGTGCTTGGCCATACAACCACGCCCAGTAAGCGCCAACGACTCGAATCGTGCATGGGGTCCCACTACAACTTGACTGCTTTAAGCAGTCAAGTCTAACAATGCCGGCATTAGTCGTCGGGACAGCTTGAAGTGCCTTTCCGCTTCGTTATTGCTTGAGCGCGCCGTCTCAGGAAAATCTTTTGCAGATCGCGAAGATGACGAAGGCTGATTGTTCGAATGACATACACATAGATTGAACCCTGAGCTCGGGATTCCGCGTGGCGAGTAGAATTTCGACAGTAAGCCTGGCCCCTGCGAATTTGTTGTTCCTCGGCGTTAACGCGCGGCGGCTAAACCCGCTGGCGCTAAGATCGTGAACCTCGCTATTGCGCGGTCATAGCTACTGTGGCAACGAATTTGCCAGTTAGCTTTTGGCAACGCTTCCCGCTCTCAGATTGCGCACCATCTCCCGCATCTTCTCCATCCCGGCCTCGCTGCAATAGTCACGCGGGTTCGATGACGGAAACTTGGCCGGTAGAGCCACGATTTCCTGCCGGATCGACTCCAGCTCCGGATCGTCCAATCGAATCGAGATGAAGCCGTCCCACGCCCACTGATTGCCTTGTCCGTTAACGAATCCGTCAATAGTGCTGGCAACTTCTTCAGCTGTCCTCTTCATACCGTGATTTTCGCGCTGATTTCGGAATCTCACCAGCGCAAAAACTGGGAGACCACGGACCACGGACAACCGACCATCGCCCAAATTGCTTCAACCGTTGGCGGTCATTTGTCACTGGCCTCGTGTTCTTGTTGCGTGCCGCTTTTGGGACGTGGTGGTCCCAGCGCCGAAATTTTATGGCCTCTCGAATCGAAGGGTAGCTATTCGTAAACTGCTCTGAGTCTGTTGCTTATGACTATTCATACGGCCCTGGCACGGCCGGTGCATAGCACCTGGACACCGTTTGTTGAATCTGAACCGTTTAGACCACGCATCCACTACTTAGCTGACCGATCAGCTGCGCCCCTCCTCAATCCCACAACCAAGCCAAATCATTATGCTGCTCGATTCGTTTAATCAGGATATCCGTGTCGGACTTCGTGTTCTTTTGAAGGACAAGGTCTTTTGTTTCCTCGCCATTCTCGTGCTTGCCCTCGGAATCGGCGGCGCCATGACTCAATTCGCGGTGGTTAACGCCATTGTGCTGCGCGGGTTTTCGTTCCCCCATCCGGAACAGTTAGTCAGTGTCGGCCTGATTGATCCGAAAGCGACCGCTCAGAATAACAACTTTGGGGTGGGCAACATTCCCGCGGCCCAGGATTACGAAGACATCAAAGCGGCCCAGCATTCATTCGCAATGATGGCCGGTTATCTCAACGGCTCGACCATCAATGTTACCTACAACAAGAACCCGCAGCGTTATACCGGCGCCTACGTAACCGACGAGTTTTTCAAGATCATCGGCATGAAGCCGGTGTTGGGCCGCGACTTCACCGCCGAGGATAACAAGCCCGGCGCACCCAAGACTGCGATTCTGGGGGATGAAATCTGGCGGCGCGATTTCAACGCCGATCCAAACATTGTAGGTCAGGGCGTCACGATTAATGGCAAACCGGCGACCATCATCGGCGTCATGCCGCGTGGCTTTAAGTTTCCGGTTTCAGAGGAACTCTGGACTCCTCTCTATAATGAGTGGCCGCCGACGCCGCGCGGTGAACTTTTCCTGGGCGCAAACAGCCGCGCCCCGGCGGTGATGGGGCGGTTAAAGACGGGGATCAGTCTCGACCAGGCCAATGCCGAGATGATTGCGATTGCGCGCAGCATCGCGGCCGACAATCCGAAGACGAACAAGGAACTGACGTCGGCGAGTGTTACGCCGTTAATAAATGTGTTCACCGGCGTGCAATTGCGCCAGATCGTGTGGGCGATGCTCGGTGCGGTGGTTGTGGTGTTGCTGATCGCGTGTGTGAACGTAATGAACATGCAGTTTGGCCGCGCTGCGTTGCGCGCCAAGGAGCTTGCCATTCGTGGCGCGCTGGGCGCAACCCGCTGGCGACTCGTTAGGCAAATGCTGACCGAAACGCTGGTGGTCGCCTTCTTCGGCGCGGTGGCGGGCACCGCGATCGCGTTTTGGGGCACCGACATGTTCGATAAGGTGGTGAAGGCGGCGCCGTTTCCTCCGCCTTATTGGTGGAAGTTTACCATCGACGGCCGGGTGCTGATGTTTACGCTCGCGGTCACGCTGGTCGCCACCGTTGTCTCTGGTCTGCTCCCGGCCTTTCTGAGCTCCCGCGGCAATGCCGCGGAGGTGATGAAAGAGGGAGGGCGCGGAAACAGCAGCCGGTTAGTCAACGTCATCACTCGCGTTCTGGTGGTTGGACAAATTGCTTTAACCGCCGCTCTGCTCATCGCCGCCACGTTGCAAATCAAATCGATTCGTAACCAAACCAAGCTCGACTACGGATACGACGAGAATAGCCTTTACGCCGCGCGCCTCGCCTTGATGGAAGGCACTTATCCGACCGAAGAGTCGCGTCATGAATTCTTTAAGAGCGCGGTCCGCCGGCTGCGCACAAACTCACAGTTCGAAGCTGCGGCCATGACCGATCGGTTCCGCATGACGTTTGCGCCTAACGGACAGTATGAAGTAGATGGCCAGAGCTATCTGACCGACCGCGATCGGCCGCGTGGTAATTTCGAATCCGTCTCCGACGGTTACTTTGCCACCCTGGGGCTCAAGTTTCTCGAGGGCCGCGATTTCACTCTTGAGGACACCGACGGCAAACAGCCGGTCGCGATCGTGAATGCCAGTTTTGCCCGCAAACATTGGGGAAACCAAAGCGCGCTCGGTCATAAACTGCGGATTTTTAATCCCGGGAAGGAGCAGCCCTGGCGAACGATTGTCGGTGTTGTCCCCGATACTCTAATGCAGGGACCGTTCGATCAAGAGACGGAGGCGGCCGGGTTTTACATGCCACTGCTCGGTGCATCCCCAACCACCCAATTTGCCACCGTTGTCGTTAGGCCGGCGCCTGGCCAGCGGGCGGACAGTCTCGGGCCAGTATTGAGCAGGGCGGTCGCGGCGATCGACCCCGATCTCCCGACCTATTTCCCGGGAACGCCGGCCCAGTTTCATCAGGACATTTTGTCCGGCAACCGTGTCATCGCCCGGCTTTTCACCATCTTCGGCGTTATCGCGTTTATCCTGTCGGGTGTCGGCCTTTATGGTGTCATGAGTTTCTCGGTGAACCAACGGACCCAGGAATTCGGGATCCGCATGGCGTTAGGGGCCGATACCATGCGAATTCTGCGCATGGTCATGAGTCAGGGCGCGTGGCAACTGGCGATTGGCCTGGTTCTGGGGGCGGGCGGAATCGCGTTGTTGTTAGGCGTAGTAGCCGCCGCAGCGCTGAAACAAATCTTGTTCAAGGTGGATCCGTTAGACCCGACCATTTACCTGGCGGTAGCAGGATTACTCACCCTCGTCGCCGCCTTGTCCTGTTTCCTGCCGGCGCGTCGGGCTACGCGGGTCGACCCAATTGTAGCCTTACGCTACGAATGACCGGACTGCGATTGCCCGGCGGATCGTGCTCTTCGGTTAGGCATTGATCCTGAAGGATCACTTCAAGACCACGGTCGCACTTTTCGAGCCGCCGAAATTGCTGCGCACAGTAATATTCTGAGGGTTTGTCGACCACGAGAATTGACCTCCAAATTTCCCGCCGCCGTTGTTTGCCAGGGTGCCGATCAGCTGACCGGTCGAGGTGACAAACACCTTCAGGGTGGCAGTCGATCGAGTACTGGTCGCTTCGACCCGAAGGTTTGTTTTGGAACGTTCGTATTCCGCCCGGGTGATGGAAATGGTGTCAGCCGTGGACGCGGTCGCGTTGATGGTGAGGGTCGCAACCCGTGAACTACCGTTAGCCGTGGCCGTGATTTGAGCCGACGTTGCCGAGCTGACCTGTTTGGTGCTGATGGTGAAGCTCGCCGATGTCCCGTTAGCCGGAACGGTAACGCTGGCCGGAACAGTCGCGGCCGCGCTGTTGCTCGTTAACTGGACTGGTGTAGATGTGCTTACACGCGTATTCAAAGTCACCGTGCCGGTAGATGCGCTTCCACCGGTTACGGTGCTCGGACTTAACGTCAGCGCGGAAATCGTCGCGCCGGACGGCGAGGTCGCCGCACCAGTAGTATTGAGCAAAACATCTGTCGCCGGGTTGGCTCCCCTCACCTGGACGGCAAGATCGGGTTTGGTATCTCCGTTAAAATCAGCCGCAATGATGTGCCCGCCCCCGACGCTGGAATTCGGAGCGGGCGTCGCATAATGTACGACCGGCCTAAATGTACCGTCCCCGTTTCCGTGCATTACCTGAATAAGCCCGCGGGTGCCGTCACCCATTCCGCGGGCGACGTCGATTAAACCGTCGCGGTTAAAATCGCCAACCGCGTCGCTTTGCGGAGAAGAAACCGCGTCCTCAAGAAAACGCGTTCCCAGCCGAAACGTTCCATCCCCATTGCCGAGAGCGATAGCGTTACCGTTTCCGTTACCCAGGGGCACCACGATATCCGGCAGATTGTCCTGATTGAAATCAGCGACATCAACGTCGTTACACGCGGAAAAAAGATCGCCGCCGGGCACCAGCAACATCACCGGCTGCAGCACGAAAGTTCCGTTACCGAAGCCGAGAAGAATAGAAAGCTCGGTATTTTCGCCGCCGACTGCGAGATCTTTGATGCCATCGCGGTTGAAATCGCCGATCCCGATGGAATGCGGGAACGTATTCACGTCGATCTCGCGCGCCGGTTGGAATGTCCCGTCGCCGTTGCCTAACAACACGGTGACATTTCGGGCGCTACGGCACGGTGCGGTGAAACATGCTATGCTATGCATGATCACCACATCGAGCCGGCCGTCGTTATTCAAATCGGTGGCCACAACCGCTGGTGAATCGAAGCCGGAAGTGTTCGGGAAAAATGTCGGGCTGCTGAAACTGCCAGTCCCGGTGCCGAGAAGCAATGCCAGGCTCGTTTGAGGACTATTCAGTGTTACCACCAGATCCATTCTGCCATCGCTGTTGAAATCACCCGCAGCAACATCCTGCGTCTGGATGCCTACCGGAAAATCCGTCTTCGGCCCAAATGTTCCGTTGCCACTATTGATCATTACCGAGACCGCGTTCGCACCGCTCCCGGCGAGATCGAGTTTGCCATCGCCGTTAAAATCCGCCGCGACATGGGTATTACCGATGAGCGAATACGCCTGGGTAGTGAAACTGGCGTTCTGGCCCAGCGACTGAGTGGCCGCGCTCATCATTGCCATGGCGCAGAGGATCAGGGGGCCTAGTCCGCGAATGAATGCGACTGAATTCATGTCTATACGGCACTTCGGAATTTATCCGATCGCCAGCCGCGAAACGTAACAACCTTGTTACGAATCGCCTGCCAATATCAGCGCGAATTTTCCTGATCGTTATGGATCCCGGCGGCAAATCGCGTCTTGCGCGGCAGGACGGCTCGGTCCTCTGTTGCCGCGACGTTCGGCATTCACATCCGCCCCAGCTTCCCCTTGACAGTCTAGAGGTAGGAGGGCTAAGCTCTTCACCAAGACTGTCTAGGATAGTATTTAAAAAATATGCGCTGCTCTCTTCTTATTCCTGTTCTTGGTTTGGTCGGGTCATTTCAAGCCACCGCCGATCAAACTCCTACCCCGGCTGCCACCCCTTCCCCGCCGATCGCGGCTGCCACCGGTGCCTCCGCCGCCACAACAAAAATAGAAAAACAGAACCTGGTAGGACTGTGGGAAGCGAAACGCAGATTCGGTCCCGACGTTCGCGGCACTCTCATTATACGAGTTACGAATCGCCAGCTGACGGCGGAAATCGCCGGATATACCGCCGAGATCAGAAGCACCGGTGACGCCGTCGCATTTGAGCTGGGCAATGGCAAAAACCGGTTTCGAGGAAAATTTACCGACGACCGCGCGAAAATCATTGGTCACTGGTTTCAACCCACTGATTACGCTTCGCCGGTCACCCTGACCCGATCCGGCAGCAAGGAAGAATGGCGCGGCCTGGTATCGCCTTACGACGAAACATTCACACTCTATCTGGCGACGACGCTCAAAGACGATGGCTCGCTTGGCGCGTTTCTGCGAAATCCGGAACGAAACGCGGGTGTAAATCAGTATGCAGTCGATCATCTCGAGTTTGATGGTCAAACCGTCAAACTTATTGCCGCAGCCAAGGATGACCGGCCTGGCCGGATCCTGACCGAGGGCAAATACGATTCCAAGACTGACGTTCTATCCATTCCTTTTCCTAACCGCGGCGGGACTTTCGACTTCAAACGCGTACCGGCTGAAGGCGTCAGCGACTTTTATGCACGCGGCCGCCTGCCCGGGCCGAAGTATAGCTACACTTCACCGCCTGTATTCGACGACGGATGGCCGGTGGGGTCGCTGGAAGAGGTCGGAATCTCTCGAGAGGGTCTGGAGAAGTTTGTGCAGATGATCATCGATACCCCGATCGATTCGATTCACGCGCCGGAAGTGCACGGGCTATTGATCGCGCGTCATGGCAAGGTGGTCCTGGAAGAGTATTTCCACGGCGAACATCGCGATAAACCGCATGATCTTCGCTCCGCCGGCAAAAGCTTTACCTCAACCCTGATAGGCGCCGCGATTAAAGCCGGGTTGCCGGTTAAAGTCAGTGATTCGGTCTATCAGGTCATGAACGGCGGTCAGTTCCCGCCCAATCTGGATGAACGAAAGCGGGCAATGACCCTTGAAAATCTCCTAACCATGTCGTCCGGATTGGATTGCGACGACGAAGACGAAGCGTCGCCTGGCAGCGAGGACAAGATGCTGGATTTGGAGGGAAAACCGGATTTCTACAAATACACCATGAATTTGAAAATGGTCCGCAACCCTGGCGAAAAAGCGGCCTACTGCAGCGGCGGCGCCAATCTGGCGGGCGGGGTATTGGCTCGTGCCACCGGCCGGTCGCTTCTTGACCTAACCGACGATCTGATCGCCAAACCATTGCAGATAAAACAATATTATATGCCGATATCTCCCACCGGAGACGCTTACATGGGGGGAGGGCTACGGTTGCGGCTTCGGGATCTGGCAAAACTCGCCCAACTCTATTTGAACGAAGGAAAATGGAACGGCCATCAAATCCTAACGAGTGAATGGTGCCGGCGGGCAACCTCACCGTTGTATAAATTTTCAGAAACTTCCAAGGCAAGTTATGGTTATCTGTGGTGGATCTACGATTACCCTTATAATGGGCGCACCGTCCGGGCCTACTTCGCCAGTGGCCTCGGCTGGCAATATTCGCTTGCCATTCCGGAGCTCGATCTGGTGATTGGCTTAAATGCGGGCAATTACGTGGACGAGTTGCCGCTGCACAAAGATTACATCCCAAAGTGGATTCTGCCGGCAGTACAACCGGAGAGGTAGTTTGGCAGGCAGCGGCGATTCACCGAATCGCCATGGACATGAAGCTTTGCTAACTTTCGAATTTCGAACTTCCAACCCCTAACTCCGACGGCGGCAGCCGTCACCTATTCCGCGTTCAGATAGTGTTCCTCCAAAAACCTGGATACGAACCGTTGCGGTGGCGTCGGCTGATCCGGCCGGCCTTCGGGCGTGAAATCGAAGAGGTTCCAATACGGCCACACCGTGTCGACATGATTCGACATCGTTTCAGTGGCCCAGAAATGGAAAATCTTGCCATCGCGCCGGGCAAACACGTGCATCACCGGCAACTGCATGTCATCATTTGAATTTTCTTCCTGGCATTTGTAATCGGCTTGGAAAGTTGATTGATAACCGGACACCAGCGGGATCTGCGACCATCCACGATCTTTGGCCCAGGCATTGATTTTTTCAGCCGGCGCCTTGGCAATTGCCACAAACGCGGCGTGGCGACTAACGGAATACCAGGTACGATCAAATCCGTCCATCAGCGACGTGCACGACATACAGGGCTTGTCCCAGTTGGGACCAAACATGAACGAGTAAATCAGCAGCGTGTTCTTGTCCCCGAATAGCTCGGAGAACTTTACGTTCTCGCCTACTTTCCCATCGTTAGCCCATTGGAAAACGTAATCCTCCTTCAACTGTCCCCCGAGCGGAAGTTCGCGCCGCTTTGCCGCCACCGATTTTGTTTTTGCGACCAGTTCCTGTTCTTCTTTCAGTAACGCGTCGCGCGCATCCCGATATTCTCTGGTTTCGTTTGGATATCGTAATTCGCCCATGCCGGCCTCCTATCCGTATTGGTAACCTTTGCTGCCTAACAAGCTAATCACTCGCCATCACCAGCAGCGGCTGCCTTTCCAGATCAGTATAACGCGGACGCAGCCTTTCTTTATTGTAGTACTTGTCCACATCGACCGTCTTCTTGGTACTGGTCACGACGTCAATCGGTATGTTGTCGTAGCGGCCGTTCTTCAGCACAACCAGACGCCCGTGGGTTCCTTTCAGGATGAGATCGATGGCGATATTGCCGTAAATGGTGGGCACGATCGAATCAATCGCGTCCGGGTCGCCACCGCGCACAATGTAGCCGAGACGCTGGTTGATGATGTTGATCGGTTTGCCCTTGTTATATTTCGGGCTCAGCTCTTTAAGCTCGGCTGAAACCAGGTCGCCGATGCCGCCCAGTTTCATGTGCCCAAACGCGTCGGTTGTTCTGTCCGACATGATCATCTCGCCCCCTTCAAACATGGCTCCTTCGGACACGATAACGACGGAATAGTTGCTCGAGTTGCGAGCCCGATCCTCGCATAACAATTCGGTGAGTCGCTCCATATCGAATTTGTATTCGGGAATGACACAACGATCTGCGGCGCCGGCCATGGTCGGCAAAATCGCAGTAAAACCCGCATAACGACCAAATACTTCCATCACCAGCATGCGCTCGTGAGATCCGGCCGATGTGCGCAGGCGATTCGATAACTCAATGGTGCGGCTGACGCAGGTACTGAACCCGATGCAGTAGTCAGTGCCCGGCACATCGTTGTCCATCGTCTTCGGGATTCCGATGACTTTGACTCCCTCTTTGTCCAGACGGTGGGCAAACGAAAGAGTGTCATCGCCACCGATTGGAATGAGGTAATCAATTCCCAGCCAATCCAGGTTTTTGATAACTTCGGGGGTAAGATCGTTCTTTTCCTGATTGTAGGTCGCGCGTAGCGGCTCGGGCACGCTGTCTTTTTTCACGCCTGGCGGGTTCGTCCGCGACGTATGGAGAAATGTGCCTCCGCTACGTCCCGCTCGGTTAACGATCTCCTCGGTGAGGATCTGGAAATTCTCACTGTTGTCCGCGTGCTTATCGCGCACAATGCTGATCGCCCCGAGCCAGCCACGGCGAAGTCCGATGACTTCATAGCCCGCGCGCCGGGCCCGAATCGTAACTGACCGGATCGCCGGGTTAAGTCCGGGCACATCTCCGCCGCCGGTGAGAACGCCAATCACGCCTTTTTTCTTGCTCATCCGAGTACCTCCTCGTTTTCCATTGCAGGAAAGTATTTGCGGAAGCCGGCTTTACTCAAGTAGCGAATTCACCTTCCGCGGATCGACCTAAAGTCATATTTATATTGGTCGTGCGATGCATACGAACAGAATAATCAGGAATCCATCGGCCTTCTGCCTAAGCGCATTTCTACCGGCAAAATCGATATTATTTTTGAAAGGAGTCCCGCCAAATGAACGACAACCTGTCTGCGGCAACCGGGAAACCGCAGAACTTTCGTTTTCGGAAATCGCAACGAACGACTACCAGACCGGCATGCCCGGGTTGCGGAATGATCAAGAACGATTGGCCTGGAGAGGGATACACCCACGATGGTCAGACCTATTGTTGCCAGGGTTGCGCCGAAGGTAACGGCTGCACCTGTGTGGCGGTGGGCAAACCGGGCTTTTCGCGACAGGGGCAAAAACTTACCCGCGCCGAACCAAGGCCGGGCGAACAACGTTCGGGCGCACCGGCTCCGAAGGGCGAACTCAGCGGAGAGCGAGATAATCTGGGAACCGAAGAGGCGCTGGATCAAGGCGGCTAAATAAGGCGAGAGTCAAAAACCTCTTAGCTGTCTCCGCCTAACGGCATCGACTTCGCTTCGCCTTCGGCGAACATAATGGGCTCGACAGAGTCTCGCCCCACCTCTGCGCGGACTGCGTGGACTGTTCAGCCGTTTCTCAACACTCAATGCGCCGTTAGACGCTACAGCAGCTCCGCCACCAGCCGTTTCGCCTGCTCGGGCGAAACGCCGAGTTCACGAAATGCCAGCGGTCCTTCCCCGGTATGCAGCACCGGCTCCAATTCTTCCAAACTCGGCAGGTCGGTTCGCCGCCAGAATAGTCCGATTGGGATTTCTTCGCCCCACTGATAACCACGATCGATGGCCTGGTGAAAATCGGTCGGGTCATGTCCCTGCTCCTCCAAGATTTTCAGTCGTGGATTAAACCACTGGTAAGTGTTGTCTTTGTTGTACGTGACGCAGGGGCTGAACACATCCACCAGCGCAAAACCTTTGTGCTGAATGGCGCCTTTCAACATTTCGACCATGTGCTTTTGTTTGCCGCTGAACGCGCGGGCCACGTAGGTCGCGCCGCCAACGATTGCCATCGGGATGGGATTAATTGGGTTCTCAACGCTCCCGTGCGGCGTGCTCTTGGTTTTCATTCCCTTGACACTGGTCGGTGAACACTGGCCGGTCGTTAGTCCATAAATCTGGTTGTCCATCACAATATAAGTGAGGTCAACATTGCGCCGCATGGTGTGCACGAAATGGTTTCCTCCGATTCCGTAACCGTCGCCATCACCGCCGGTGCATATGACTTTCAAATCATGGTTGCCGCATCTTACGCCGGTCGCAACCGCCAGCGCGCGTCCATGCAGCGTGTGCATTCCGTAAGTGTTGACGTATCCGGGCAAATTCGACGAACAACCGATACCGCTGATTACGCAAACCTGATGCGGTTTAAGGCCGAGCTCGAACAAGGCCGTTTGCAGCGCGGCCAGCACCGAAAAATCACCGCAACCCGGGCACCAGTCGGGATGGATCCGCCCGCGATAGGTTTCTTTGGTCAGGGGCGGCTTGGCGGGGTCCGTCGTCGCCGGCGCAGTGGCAGCGGGCGGTGTCGGGGTCGTTGTGGGATCGATCGTTGCGCTCATGGAATCGTTAAATCGTTAAATCGTTGAATCGTTGAAGCGTTGAAGCGTGAAATGATTAAATGTCTAAATGCTTAAATGACTAAATAATTACGCCATCACCTCATGTAAAGGCACTGAGATGCGGCTGGTGCCGCCTAACTGCTCCTTCACTGCTTCCACAATATGATGCGGCATGAAGGGTTCGCCGTCGTACTTGCGAATGTGACCGTGCGCGTCGATACCGGTCTCACTCCGGAGATAGCGGGCGAACTGCCCGCTTTGGTTGTTTTCCACCAAAATGATTTTCTTGCTCGCGGCCAGGATGCGGCTGATCTCGTCCTTGTGCAGCGGAATGATCCATTTGATCGCCAACTGGTTGGCCACAATGCCTTGCTCACCGGCCAGGATTTCCACTGCCTCCCGGATCACGCCTTCGGTGGAACCCCAACCCACTAACGTTACATCAGCGTTTTCGGGACCGATAAGTTCCGGCGGTGCGATCTCCTTGATCACGCCTTCCATTTTTCGGGCGCGTTTTTCCACCATCATCCGGCGCTTTTGCGGATTGGTGAATTCGTCACTGATCAAGGTGCCGTCTTCATCATGTTCGTCGGTAGCAGCGGTAAATATGTGTCCGGGAACGCCGGGGACGGCGCGCGGTGAGATTCCGCTCGCAGTGTTCTTGTAACGCAGATATGTCTTGTCGTTGTAGCCGCTGGCCGGATTGGCGCCGTTGCCATTGCCATTCCCGTTAGGCAAGATCAGCTCGCCGCGATCGATTTTTACCGCGAAATCAAGATCGTCCGGATCGATACTGGCTGTGCCTTCCGATATTAAAAGATCCGACAACACCAAACCGGGGCATTGATATTTGTCGCAAAGATTGAACAACTCCGGAATGGTTCGGAATAAATCGAGCTGACTGGTCGGTGCTACCACTATTCTCGGATAATCGCCCTGGCCCGCACCCAGAACCTGCCACAGATCGCCCTGCTCGGTTTTTGTCGGCACACCCGTAGCCGGCCCGGCGCGTTGCACGTCGACGCAAACAATCGGTGTCTCAATCATTCCAGACATGCCAACCGCTTCGGTCATCAAGGCAAAGCCGCCGCCGCTGGTCGCGCACATGGCCCGGCAACCGGTGTGAGCCGCGCCGATCACCATGTTCATCACCCCGATCTCGTCCTCCACCTGCCTAACCATGATGCCGAGGTCACGCGCATGCGCTGCCATCCACATCAACACGCCGGTGGACGGGCTCATCGGATAAGCCGCGTAAAATTTGACTCCAGCGGCTGCGCCACCCATGGCGATGGCTTGGTTGCCGGTGACGATGCCTAACGGCTTCGGCCCTTTGGGAGCCTTCCAGGGGAACGATTTGAAATTTTGCGCGGCATAATCATACCCCGCCCGCGCGATGGCCAGGTTTTCAGCGATGATCGCGTCGCCTTTCTTTTTGAATTGACGCGAAATAACTGTTTCGAGCGGTTCCGGTTCAATTCCGAGCAACTGCAACGTCGCCCCCAGCGCTGCGGTATTGACCGCCAGCTTGTTGCCCTTGGTTAGTTCCTTCATCGGCATCGGGCAAAGTTGAACGCCTTCCGCCGCCTGACCCGGGGTGACTTTCTCCTGGTCAAAAACCGCGCAGGCGCCGCTTTTCAACAAGCGAAGATGCCGATCCATGGCGTCCTGATTGAGCGGAATAAAGACGTCGATTTTATCACCCATGCTGCGGACCGGCTCGTTGCCGGCGCGAATGGTCAGAAACGTATGACCGCCGCGAATGATCGACTGATAGGCGTTGTAGGCATTGAGATGAAGGCCGCGTCGGGCAAAGATGAGCGCCAGAATGTTGCCGGTGGAAGCGATCCCCTGACCGTTCTCACCGCCGATGCCGACCCCGAAGTCGAGTCTATTCATTTACTCAGGAAGCAGTTATTGCTCTCGAGTGTGTCAATTTGCCTTTCCGGCGACCAATAAGCAAGCCAAAGCCCACGACTAATTCCTGGGGCCGTCGATGCTAATCCGCCTCTCGACCCGCTGAAGTGAGGGACCCAGGATCCGCATTATATATATAATGAGCGGAAAGCCCTTTGGCCGTTCTTTGGCGTCCATCCCCTGGCTGGTCGTTTGCTGGCGAAACCCGGGCCCACCTCCCCGACAACCAAAGCCGGTCGGTCCGCTCCCCCTTCTTTTCTACTTTCTAAATTCTACTTTCTACTTTCCCGCTCATAGGTTCCGCCTATCGCGGCCAGAGGCAGTAAGTATTTCAAACGTAGCCTTGGATGACCGTTAGTTAGGCATGCA
Source organism: Chthoniobacterales bacterium (assembly GCA_035253185.1). Lineage (GTDB taxonomy): Bacteria > Verrucomicrobiota > Verrucomicrobiia > Chthoniobacterales > UBA10450 > DATFCK01. The sequence goes on from DATFCK010000375.1 coordinate 16,521, forward strand.
CGAATTAACATTAGGAAGCCGTAACCGGACTGGACGGCTGCTGGGCACAAAAACGTCGTTGCGCTTGCGCGCTTTCCGCTTTTTAAGCGAGCGCTACACCCAACGCGAGCGACCGAGTGTTGTCGCTGAGTTCGCTTTCTTTGCCGTAATCGTCCTCACCGCAACATCCTCGCTGTTAACACTGGCGCAGGCGCTGAAGCTGGTCCGGTAACTTCCAGAATCCAACCCAGAAACTATTTTGGGGTCTGCCCGTCGGGACGGGCAGACATCCAGCATCACTCGGACGAAAAGAAAGCTGCTGCGGCTTCCTCCCGGAAGACCGCGGCGGCCCTGCTCTCAACCCGCAGAGGATTACGGAGTAATATTAATTCGCGAGTTGGCACCGGCTTCGCGAACGGCACCGCTACGCATCCTTTGATAAATTCGGTCGCGACCATCATTTGCGGTATCACCGTAACCCCCAGCCGGGCCGCGACCATTCTGGCGATAGTGACCAGCTGCGCGCCTTGCAGAACAATCTCAGGGCTCAGATGATTGTCCGCCAGTAACTGTCGAACCTGAATCGAAACCGAATGCACTTCGTGCAGCAGCAAGAACTTTTCCGACGCCAGGTCGCTCCACTTGATGGTTTTTCTGGTGGCCAGCCGATGTTTCTCCGGCAGCAGCATGAGCAGCGGTTCTTTGCCTAACGAATGCCGTATCAGGGTCGGGGTATGCGCACCGGATGACGCGAGTACGACATCGAGGGTCCCATCTTCCAATCGCTGGGCCAATTTGTCGGTCGTGTCCTCGAATAATTCGAAGGTAACTTTCGGGTAGGCGTTCTGAAACCTGCCGATCAGCCGGGGCAGGACATAAAG
>DATFCK010000376.1:0-4940 GCA_035253185.1 Chthoniobacterales bacterium
CAGGCAGGATTGTTCCCACACCAATGGCGGCCAGAACACGATCGACGTAGAGGGCCTGCTGTTTTGTCGCCCCATCAAAGGTGTAAGCGAGGTGATACCAGCGACCAGGCGTCGGTGTGAACGCGTATTGCAGCTGCGGCCCGGGACCAACCGACTGCCCCACGAAAGCCTTGAGAACGCCGTTCTCCAGAAAGAGCGCATACGAATCCTGGACGCCGCTGCCGATCGGCTTCGCCACAAGGACCCGAATCCCATTCGATTGATCGAAGGAAAACCAGCCTTCAATGGTTAGGGAGGTGGGTCGCAACGAAGGCGCATCAGGAATGCTGACGTAATCGTTGACGCCATCGAGTTTGAAGGACTGGCCAACTTTGCCGGAAGTGAAGGTGGCGCCATTCGTTAAGGTGCCGTGATTCGCTCCGACCGAATCCTGTGCATCCCCTTCGGCGCGCCACCAACTGACGGCGCCAAGAGAGATCCGCGAGCGGGTCGAGATTCGCAGGTTGAAGGTTTGGTCGGCGAAAAGACCCGCGTTATCGGTCACGCGGATGGTGAAAGCAAAGTCGCCCGCCAAAGTCGGTGTGCCGCTGAGGGAACCATTCGAGGCGAGCGTGACACCAGGAGGGAGTGTCCCGCCTACCAGGGAATAGGCAACGGGGTGGGCGCCACGCACAGAACTAATCGTTTGTGAGTAGCTCAATCCCAGCGTGCCCTCGGGCAGAGTGGCCACGGTGGTGAAATAAGGACCGGTGATGGTCTTGCCGGCGGAACCGGCGCTGGAGAGCAGGGCTATTTCCGCACTCCCTAAAGCACGATCGTAAAGCGAGATTTCGTCCAGCAAACCCTGAAAACGATTGTTACTGGGGGCGTTAGTATAACCAAACGCCACCGGGTTATTGAAGACTTCGCTATGATTAACGCTCACTGCCAAAGCGACCCCGTTAACGTAGATCAGGGTTACCGCGCTATCATAGCTCAGCGCGATGTGCGACCAGGTAAAAAGTGGAACACTGGAAACAGGTGAACTGACGCGCAGAACGCCGCCCTGCCAGTACTCGATGTGATTGTCTCTAAAGTAGAGATCACCATAGTTGCTACTCCCGCCACTGTTGGAAACGAGGTGCTCGTATCCCGCGGCCCGTTTTGGATACAGCCAGAATTCAACGGTGTATTTTGAACCCGCGTTAATCGAGGGGACAGTGATCAAGTCGTCGACGCCGTCGAAGGTGAAGGCGGCGCCCACTTTTCCAGTGCCGAACGTCGCGCCGTTGGTAAGCGTCCCGTGATTGGCGCCGATCGAATCCTGGGCGTCGTTCTGACCGCGCCACCAGCTGATGATTCCAGCCGGCGGCGAAACTTTTTGCAGAACCTGAACTGTGAAGATTTGATCGGCCTTCAAAGTATTCGCGTCGGTCGCACGCACCGCAAAACTAAAGCTGCCGGCGGTCGTCGGCGTTCCGCTTAACAGCCCGCTCGAATCCAAGGACAGGCCCGGTGGCAAGGAGCCGCTCAGGACGGAGAAACTAACCGGCGCGGTGCCGCGCAAGGTCGTGATCGTGTGCGAGTAGGGAGTTCCGACGATCGCCTCCGGCAGGGTCGCCGGAGTGTTGAAGTACGGTCCGGTCACGGTTCTTCCGGCCGTGCCGGCATTGTAAATCGAAGCGATCTCCGCCGTGCTCAGGGCGCGGTTGTAAATCGCGGCTTCGTCGATGCGCCCGTTGAAGAAATTCGTCGCACTACCGAAATCGATGTCACCGCCAAGAAGGACGGGGTGATTGTCGTATTGAATCGATCCAGCCGAAACATTCGTCGCAACGACGGCTCCATCCAGGTAGAGCGTTGCCCGCTTGGCGGTGTCATCGAACGTAAACGCGATGTGGTACCACCTGCCGGCTACAGGCGAGAACGGCACACCGACCCCGTTCCCATTTCCTGCGCTGTCACCGATGCCGCCACGAAGAGTTCCACTGTTTAACCAGAGCACGAACGAGTTATAGAATTGTGTCCCGATCGTTCTCGAGATGAGATGCGGATTTCCGCCGCTCGAGGAGAAGTTGAACCAGCCTTCCAGGGTAATCGAAGTGGGTTGCAACGACGCAGAATCAGGGATGTTAACGTAATCATTCCCACCATCGAGCGCGAAGGCCTGTCCCACTCTGCCTGCCGCAAAGGTCGCGCCGTTAGTCAGTGTTCCATGGTTCGTGCCGATGGCGTCGTTAGCGTTATTCTCGGCCCGCCACCAACTGACCAATCCGGCCTGAGGCGACACTGACGCATAAACGGCAATGGTGAAGGCCTGCTCAACAAAGGTGGAAGCGTCGGTGAGCCTAACGGTGAAAGTGTAGGCGCCGGGAGTTGTCGGTGTTCCATTGAGGAGACCGGCCGAGCTGAGAGAGAGACCCGGAGGCAAAGCACCATTCGTGATGGAATAGATGGTCGGGCCAGAGGTTCGAAGCCCGGTAATAGCCTGCGAATAAATTTGACCTGCATATCCATCCGGCAAAGCACTCGGGGTATTAATGATCGGTCCCGCTGTCGTCTTGCCGGCCGGGCCGGCACTGAAGATGGCCGCCACTTCGCTCGAGGCCAAAGCGCGATTGTTGACGGTAACTTCATCGATCAGAGCGTTACTCAATCGGGCGGCAAAGGAGTGGCCGCCGATGCCGGCGTTGTCGTTCGTGTAGAGAATCGTCTTGGTGCCGTGAGCGATCGCTGAGGCGGCGAGGTTACCGTTAACGTACAAATTCAGCACGCTGCCGTTCCAGGTCATGGCGACGTGATGCCATTGATTGAAGGCAAACGTGTTCGCGCTCTGAAGGTTCATCGTGGTCCCATCGGTGAACTGCACAAGCGCGGTGAATCTGCCCGTGTTTCCCGGACCAAAGAGCGCATAAGAAACCTGTGAGCCGGGCGTGTTACCCCGATCCTTGGTGAAAATCACCCCGCCCAAAGAATCCGCGATGCTGCCGGCCGTGCGCGGATAAACCCACGCATCCACGGATAACGTCTGCGACTGAAGGGTCGAGCTGTTCGGCACGAAGACATATTGGTTGGACCCGTTGAAGTTGAAGGCCTGGCCCACCTTGCCCGTCGCGAAGGTAGCGCCATTCTGCAACGTGCCGTGATTGGTGCCGATGGAATCCTGGGCATTATTTTCCGCGCGCCACCATGCCGCCGTGCCCGCTGGAGGTGGAACTGGCGCCAGGACCGTAAGACTGAACAATTGTTGCGTTGATTGACCGGCGGCATCGGTGACCCGCACATCGAAAAAGTAGGTGCCGGCGGTGGTGGGAGTTCCGCTGATAACACCCGCCGGCGAAAGCGACAAGCCCGGCGGCAGCGCGTTTGCCGCGAGGGCGTAGGTTAGCGGAGCGGTGCCGAAAGTGGCGGACAGTTGCTGGGAATAGGCGGCGGCCAAAACAGCCTCCGGCAGTTGTGATGGCGAAGTAAAGTACGGCGTCGCGTTTTTACCTGCCGGGCCCGCGGCGTGTATGGCAAAGATTTCATCAGCCGTTAGGGCGCGATTGTAAAGCGCAGGCTCGTCCATCAGCCCCGAATACGACGCCCCTCCAGGCCGACTGCCCAGATACAGATCGGACGCCGTGTTCGGTATGAAATTGCCGAAGTTCGCTGATGCTACAGCTACGCCATTGAGAAACAACTTAGCGCTTCCCAAAGTCCGATCGTAGGTGACCGCGACATGCTGCCATGTGGTTGTGGTGAGCAGACCGGTTGGCGAGAAGAAGAAGTGATCAACGTTATTGATATCCTTGAGGTTGGCGTATAGACAGCCCGGCCCACCCAGACCGCTAAAGCTGACGTTAGTCCAAAAATGCGCGCCCCAACTGGTGCTGCTGGTGGCGCTGTTCCATTCCGCGATTGGTCGCTCGGTGAGATCAGTTGGCTTGATCCATGCCTCGACGGTCAACCCGCTGCCAGTGCCAACATTTAATGTCGGAGACGCGTTAACTTTGACCTGTTGGGTAGCGGCATTGAAATTAAATGCCTGTCCTACTTCGCCGGTGGCGAAGGTAACGCCATTTACTAATGCGCCGTTGTTGTTTCCAATCGCATCCAAAGCATCGTTCTCCGCGCGCCACCATGAGACAACGCCCGCCGGTACTGGGGTGCTGATGAAGTGAGCCTTTACCGTCTTGCTCGCGCTCATGGTGAGCGTCTCCGGGTTAGCTTGGGTGGCGAGAGCTCCGCTCCAGCCATGGAACGTGTTGGGCGGGGCGGCCGTCGCGGTAAGGGTAACAACTTCGCCGAGGTCGTAACTGGCCTTTGTCGGCGTCACGGTCACGGTGCCGCCGCCATCGCTGAGCATCGTTAGGCGCGGACGGTACGACGCGTTGCTGTTCGGGTTGGTCCCTTCGCGGAATTCGTTGAGATTGGAAATACCGTCGTTGTCGAGATCACCAGTCGCGTTCTGCGCGAGATTTCCAAAATTGGACTGTTCCCACGAATCGGCCAGGCCATCGCGGTCGGCATCGATGAACAGTGTAGCATTGGCGCTCGTCACAGCACCGGCGCTGTTCGTGATGATCACGGAGTAAAGCCCCGCATTGGCAGCACTAACATTGGTGATCACGAGCGCATCGTTCGTCGCGCCGCTAATCGGGTTGCCGTTAAACCGCCACTGATACGTCGCGCCTCCTGCGTCTGCCAGGACAACGGAGAATGAAGTGTTCTTTCCCGGTTCCACGACCTGCGACTGGGGCTGGGCAAGAATTTGTGGCGCAGCGAGCGTGCCCGTCAGCCTGGCAGCAAGGTTGCCACTCAGGTCGTAGGAGTAATCGATCGCCTGCGCGAAAATCGAGTGCTCCATCGCGAGCGAGAGCGCGATTGCCATGACAGACGCGAGAAGCCCGGTCCTTTTTCGATGCAAGCTGTGCTTCACAATTTCCTTCTAGAAAGGACTCGTCACGCAGTGAGAGCCT
>DATFCK010000377.1:0-10006 GCA_035253185.1 Chthoniobacterales bacterium
GATGTTGCTTTCCCCGCTGGCGCTAAACCTCGCCTTGCGTTTAATTCCGCATAAGCTCTAGTCCCCAGCCTCTCCCCTTATGAAACCGAAAAAATCTGATCTCCTGGTTGAACACGTCGAGCACATCGACATCAAGCAGCACAATGTCGTTCCGCTGGTCGAATCGATGAGTAAAATGGCGTTCTCAGCCCGCGATCTCGGCCGCGCTGCCCAGATCTATGATGCGATGCTGAAGGACGAAGATTGCGCCATCATGCTGTGTCTGGCCGGATCCTTGTTTTCCGCCGGTCTCAAGAACGTGGTCGTCGATCTGGTCCGTCATAATATGGTGGACGCTATCGTTTCCACCGGCGCAATCATTGTTGACCAGGATTTTTTCGAAGGACTCGGCTTCAAACATTACAAGGGTGAGATCCTGATCGATGACGACGTGCTGCGACGGCTCGCCATCGATCGAATCTACGATACCTACATCGACGAAGATCAATTGCGCATTTGCGACGCCACCACCGGCGAAATCGCCGATAAACTGGAGCCGCGTCCCTATTCATCGCGCGAGTTTATTCGCGAAATGGGACGACATTTGAGCGAGCACGCGAAAAACCGCGACTCGGTGGTGCTGGCCGCTTTCGAAAAAGGGGTGCCGATTTTTGTGCCTGCTTTCAGCGATTGCAGCGCCGGCTTCGGTCTGGTGCATCATCAGTGGCACCATCCGGATCGGCACGTAAGCATTGACTCGGCCAAAGATTTTCTGGAGCTCACCAAGATAAAAATAGAATCGAAACAGAGCGGCCTGTTCATGATCGGTGGCGGAGTTCCGAAGAATTTCGCGCAGGATACAGTGGTTGCCGGTGATTACCTCGGGTTCGACGTCGGCATGCACAAGTATGCGGTCCAAATCACGGTGGCAGACGATCGTGATGGCGCGCTTAGCGGCTCGACCCTGAAAGAGGCAAATTCCTGGGGCAAAGTTGATCAGGGCGCGGAGCAGATGGTGTACGCCGAAGCAACAGTCGCGTTGCCGCTGATTGCCGGTTACGCCTATCACAAAGGCGGGTGGAAAAACCGGCCGGCGCGTAATTACGCGGCGTTACTCGATAAGAAATAGTTAGCCGCGGATCTGAGCGGTTAGCCGCAGATTAACCACCCGTTTTCACCGATCGATTCTCTCCGACGCCCCATCGGTGTCTATCTGTGCCTTCTCAGACTAACGACACCCAGCTGAGCTTTTCATCCGCAAACACATCTTTTGTTGGCGGAAATTTTTCGGGAAGGTCGAGACTGCCGGTTGTGATGTCGATCTGCCCGGGCCGCGAATCATGCTCGTAGGTTAACGAGGTGCCGCATTCGCCGCAGAACGTGCGATAAGCGCCGGTATCGGTCCGATAACGTTTCGGCTCGCCCGAAGTAAAGCTGAATTCGTTAGCCGGAACCGTGATCCAGGCCACCGACTGTGCGCCGGCCGCGCGCCGGCAATTTCCGCAATGACAATTCGCACGCGACAGGATTTTCCCCGCCGCGCAGAATCGTACTTTCCGGCAGTAACAGCCGCCCTCGATCTGTTGCCTTTCTTCCATATCCGGCAGATCAATCGACCCTGGAATATTGTCGCCTGGCGTAGAAGGCGGTCTCGATAATGTAGTAATCCCGGGTGAGTTCGGTGATCTTGTCCCGATCGATTGTGCCGGGTGTGATTACCTCCGGCGTAGAAGTTCTGATTTCGTAGGTCAACTTGTTGCCGTCGAGCGACCAGTTGCCCGTAATCGCCAACACCACGTTACCCTCTTCGGTAATTTTCCCGCTAAATGTGCCGTCGGCCTTGAACGTGTAATCCACGTTCTGATTATCGCCGATGTACCGCCAGTGTCCGACTAACTGCTCTTTCGTCGGCTCGGCGAAACAGGGCAGCGCAACGGCCGACAGCAGCAGGGCAAGCGCTCTAATCTTCAAACTATTTAGACGGTGACGCCTGGCCGGAAACATAACGCCAGCCGTCCGGCGTGCGGACATACGTTTCGGTCACCGAAACTTTGTGGTCCACCGGCGTTCCACCTTCGGTGCCTTTGACCCATAACGTCTCGGTCACAACCGCGGTGTCACGCCATACCCGAATCTTTTGGCTGCCATTCTCGATTTCGTGGCGCTCGTATTTGGCGTGTTTGTCTCGCGCTTGCTTCAAAATATCCGATTTACTTAGGGTCTGGCCTCCGCCGCGCATCATCACGAAGTCATCAGCCAGAATACGATCGATGGTCGCGGCATCGTTAGTCTTCACCGCCGCATGGTATTCGCTGTCTAGAGCAGAAACGGCGCGAGCATCATCATCATTAACCGAACTGCTGGCCGGAGCAGCGCCGGTTGACGCTTCTTCCGTTGCGACGCCGGCCGCGGCCGTGTCGCTTACTTCAACCGAAGGAACCGAAGGCTGCGGCGAAGCATGGTCGAGTGAAGCGACTCGCAACGATGACGGCGGCATTGCCAGAGAGCGGAGTGAATCGGCCGAGGGCGAAGCTGCTTCGGAGGGATTTGTCGCAACCACGGTATCCTTTTTCGGCTCCGGCGTTGCCGGGCCGGCATGCGCAACGTGCTCGTCCAGCTTCGGAGCCGGCGGCGGCGCTTCGGCCGGTGGCGCGAGCTCTACTGAGGGTTTGGCTTCGGCTACGGCTGCCGCGGGTTTGGCCGGAGCTTCCGCTGCTTTCTTTTTGGAACTCGAATCTGAAGCGGCCACCCAGTCGGTCGTCTTCTCGCCGTCTTCGAATTTGGCGCGATACGTCTTGCCTTTGCTCACGGTGGTAACCGAGCCTTCTAGCTTCCCGTCCACCATCTTGCCCTTCAACTTCCTAACCGGAATGAATCTGGTCTGGGGAAGAAGCGAACCGGTCTCCCAATTCCGCTCCGTCCGATAATAGGTCAGGGTTCCCTTGCCGGTGGCGTAACCTTTTTTATCGCGATCGCCTGACCAGCCCAGGTGCATGCGTTGCTGCGCTGGATCTCTCCAAATCTTCGTCTTTCCGTCAATGGCGCGCTCATACTTGGCATGGGCAACGCTCGCCACCAATAAAGTGAGACCAAAAAATACAATTCTTCCTGCGTTCATCTGTTCCTTTCTCAGTGCCGGCGAGAAAAAAGCCGGGAAACGCATAATAACCCGCTGGCAAAAATTAGGGAAGAGGCAATTAGCCCTGTAGGGCAAACGTCCAACGCCCAAATAAGACCCTGAGGCCCCCGCCGACCGGACCACCGGCACCGGGCCTGATCTGTGTGGAAACTTAGATCTCTTTCGCCATACAAACGCTCAGCGGCGAATTGACGTATTCTCCAAATAACGGAATTCGGGTGAAGCCCGCCCGGGTGTACAAGCCCATCGCTTCAACCTGGCGATCGCCGGTTTCCAGGACGATTCTCCGTAATCCCAGTCGGCGAGCTTCTTGTTCGAGCGCCAGCAAAATTTTTTTAGAAACGCCTCTCCCGCGTGCTTCCGGGACAACGTACATCCGCTTAATCTCAGCAGTTTCCGAATCAATCTTCCTAACTGCGCCGCATCCGATCGGTTTTCTGCCGGCGTAGGCGACAAGAAACGCACCGCGTCCTTCCGCCACTTCGTTCGCCTCCAGCCGAAAGTGCGTGGCTCCTTCCTCCGGATATTGCCGCTTCAGTTCCGCATTTAGCGCGGTAATAAGCTCGCACACGGTAGGCGAATTGATGTCCGCCGGCCGGACATCAATTTCGGTCACGCTATACTCGCACATACCGCGCACACAGGTTGGGCGTTACCAGCGATCGATTCGATTTCCATGCCCGTTTGACCTGTAACGAAACCGCGATTCGGCATCAACGGTCAGGCTTTTCCAGGCGACGGCCATGACCCCGGCCCCGGGCGGGAGTGACTCACTCCTTCCCCTCCCAGAAAAACTTAGTGGGACGGTCGATTTCCGGCGGGAGGCTCTTGTGCACAGGGCAGTTCAGCGCGGTTTGCTCAAGAAGCGCACGCTGGGGGCAATCTGCCGGTAGGGGAAAGTGGACTTCGGACGGTAACCCTACGATGCGGCGGGGCGCATCCTTGGACATGTGTTTCTGCACCTTCACTGTTAGACCGCTCAGATCGACGCCATGATCCGCCGCCACGATTCCCATGGTCGTGCTCATGCAGGTAGCCAGAGCGGTCGCGACCAGATCGGTAGGCGAAAAGGTTTCACCTTTTCCACGATTGTCGGTAGGCGCGTCAGTGGAAATCGTCGCGCTGGACGGTCCGTGGGTGGCGTCACAGTGAAGATCGCCGGTATAGGTAACGCAAATTTCGACCATGACGTACTATCCGCTGCGTTCAGCGCCTTGTCATGTTCAGGCCGGCCCTGCCTCAAGTGTCGAATCACCAATCGTTGTCATCCCTTGCCATCGGCTGCCACCACATTCCTTCGTCATCCGACATTCGTGTTTCGTCATCGTGTTGCTCATAATCGGCCCCGACTTTGCAACAACTTTGTAACTTTGCTCGCTTCGGTAAGTAACCTGTTCGCTTGAAGGGACCTAATGCATATGCGACGATCATCCGCCTTCGCCGCGCCTGCAGCGCAACATGTAGACCCGCCGTTACAGACACTAAAAAAAAGGCGCTGCACACGGCAGCGCCTTTTTCCAAGTCAGCTTATAGAACTGTAACTACGACGTCTTCGCCGCGTCGCGCAGACTTTTGATCCGGTCGTGCGCGTTTTTTACATCGCGATATTGTCGTTCGATTAGGCCACGGATTGGCGACGAAATATCTTCCTTAATCGCCTCCTGGTATTCGTTAACTGCGGAGTCTTCTCCGCGCTCACATTCTGCCAGAATCGCATGGTCATCTCCGCTGGTAATGGCGGATTTGATATTGATCCACGCTCGATGTAATGCGCCGCTGGCGCTGCTGTCTTCTTCAGGCTCGGGTTCACCGAGCTTCATCGCTTCAGTTTGCAGTTCGGTAGCGAATCGGGCCCGCTGTTGTGAAAACTCAGTGAACAGCGATTTCAGACTGGTGTCTTTCACCGCTTCGGCGGCCTGTTTGAAGCCTTCCTGTCCGTCTTTCAAAGTCTCGATAAGACCGTTGATGGTTGAGATGATTTCCTTTTGTTGTGCCATATAGGTTAATACGCACACAACGGTGTTGGTGCGCTCAACAATCGCGCACAGTCCCCGGGTGGACGTGCACGCCGGGCATACTCTCCCAATCCGAATCCCGCGGCCCGATACAACGTTCAGAAGTCAAGATTTCGAAAATTCGTGCTTCGGAATCTCACACTTTCATGACGTCCTAGACCGCACGATACGAACACCACCAGTTGGCGACTGGCGCCTTTCAGCTTAACGTCTATGTATGCACAAAAACGTAATCGGGAAGGATCTGACCAAAGAGGCGCCCCGCAGTCCGCGCATTCGGGTCGGTGGCTATGCGATCTTAGGCCGCACTATTGATAAGTGCCGTGCATTGGTGGCGGGTAACGTTGGCGAATACCATTTCGATTGTCCGCTGGATAACATGCTATTTGAGTTCAAAGGAGTGAAAGGCGCCGACTTTAAGGCGCAGATCGAGAACGGAGCCAGCGATCAACAAATGGCCGAATGGCTCGATGCCACCGGCGAAAAACGGACGCCCGAGGAAATCCGGCGGTGGAGTGATGAAGTTGAGGCGTTGCGTTACTATGACAATCCGGAAAAACGCGAGTGGTTTGTAAGTGTGACAACTCCGCTTGGGCTCGATCCGGAAAAGACAACATTGTTCGACTATCTGGAAGCGGACGACAGGGCGAGCCACTGAAGGGATCTTCGATTTTCGATTGGTCGACTTGTCGATTGATGAGGCGTGTCAGCACCGGGTGGAACGGGTTGTCCCTAACGCGTTGTTAAACAATGCATCCCGCTTGGCGGAACGGAAGTCTTGGCGTCGTCCCACCGCGGCGGGACGATCCACCCGGCGCGATTCGGCCGCGCTTTAGCGCCCTGTCGCGCGATTCATGTTTGGTGGCGAATAATCGCCCTCGCCGAAACGTCTAATAACGATGGGAATATCTCTAAAAGCCCAGCACCTGAAGCGGTACCAGCAAATTGCGTGGCTTCTGGTCAAATATGGGCGGTCGGACCTGGTAAAAGAATCCGGGCTTAACGAAACGCTGGAAGCCGAGCAGCGGGTTACCCCAAAGGAGGCTGCTAAAGCGGATGAACTCGCGGCCGACCTGGAAAAGCTGGGGCCTACGTTCGTGAAGCTGGGTCAGCTTCTGTCGACGCGCGTCGAGCTGTTGCCCCGCGCCTATCTCCAGGCTTTGGAGCGGCTGCAGGATAAGGTCGAACCATTTGGGTTCGACGAAGTGGAAAAAATCGTGTCGTCCGAGCTGGGCGTGCGCATGTCGAAGGCTTTTCTCGACTTTTCCCTCCAGCCAGTCGCCTCCGCTTCGTTAGGCCAGGTTCACCTGGCCCGTCTCCGGGATGGGCGCGCGGTGGCCGTTAAAGTCCAGCGGCCTAACATTCGCGAGGCGATGGTAGACGACCTCGAAGCCCTGGAAGAAATCGCCGACTTCCTCGATAAACACACCGAAATCGGAAAGCGCTACGAGTTTACGCGGATGCTGGACCAGTTCCGTAAGAGTTTGCTTCGCGAACTCGATTACCGGCTGGAAATGCAAAACCTAATCCGGTTAGGCGATCTTTTGCGCGAATACGAAAGAATTGTTGTGCCTAAACCGGTAGCAGATTATTCCGCGGCCCGGGTTCTCACGATGGAATACGTGCCGGGAAAGAAGATCACCGACATGAGCCCGCTGGCACGGATGGAGTTCGATGGCGCTGCTCTGGCCGAGGATCTTTTCCGAGCCTACCTCGAGCAGATTCTGGTACACGGCTTTTTTCACGCTGATCCGCATCCGGGTAATGTGTTCCTGACTGAGGATTACCGCGTGGCGCTGCTCGATTTGGGAATGACCGGTCAGATCATGCCGCGCATGCAGGAAGATCTCCTCCAACTCTTGCTGGCCGTGTCGGAAGGCCGGGGTGAAGAGGCCGCCCAAACCGCCATTAAGATCGGTGAAGAAACCGAAGAATTCGATGAGACGGAGTTCAACACCCGGATAGCGGAGATCGTGGCTACTCAGAAGGGCGCGACCGTCTCGCAAATGGAAGTGGGCCGGATCGTTCTGGAGCTTACCCAGATTGCCGCCCAGACCGGCATCCGGGTACCGTCCGAGTTAAGCTTGTTAGGCAAGACGCTATTGAATCTGGACCAGGTCGGACGCGCATTGGAGCCCGAGTTCGATCCCAACGCCGCGATCCGACGCAATGCGGCCGACATCCTTCAGCGGCGGTTGCTCAAGAGCCTTTCCCCGGGAAACCTCTTCAGCGGCATGTTGGAGTTGAAGGATCTAGTGCAGCGTTTACCGGCGCGGTTGAACAAGTTCATGGATGCGGTGGCGAATAACGAGCTCAAGATATCGGTCGACGCGATCGACGAGCACAAGTTGATGGTTGGATTTCAAAAAGTTGCTAATCGGATCACGGTAGGCCTGGTGGTTGCCGCCTTAATCGTTGGAGCAGCGCTGCTGATGCGAGTGGACACCACATTCCGGATTTGGGGGTATCCCGGACTCGCGATCTTGTTTTTCCTGGCCGCGGCCGGGTGCGGCGTCGCGCTTCTGATCAACATTGTGTTCTACGACAAATCGGATCGCGAGTAAGACGTAACCGGCCCGCCGCCGACTTAAATCTCCCGGAAGCAACACCAAATAAATGTCCAGGTGGACATTTATTTGTCGCACATCGTTACCTAACGGATCGTTTTCGCAGAATGCAACAGAGCACTGGGGTTACACCCAATATAAACAGAGCCGAGGTCATAGGTTCGGGCACGACTACAACGGACACAGTGTCGAGAACGACATCCGCGCTGTTGTTGCCCAACCCGGCGTCGGTAAACTTTAACGTGGCCGATGTGCCATCGGCAGTGAAGCTGAACGTATAATGGTCGAATGGCGCCGGATTGAAGTCGCCGTTGTATGGTGGCGTAACGGTTTCGGTTAGCAACGTTCCGCCGCCTGTCACTTGAACCTCGAGTTGTAACGGCCCCAGGCTGCGAACTCCGTAGACACCCGCATCAAAGTTAAGGGTGTACATCTGGCCGGCAATAGTGGTGAACGATTGCGCCAACATGTTCCCCTCCGAGTTGCTGCCCAAACTGAAAGCAGCGGCATGGCCCGGACTGGTGGACCCTTCGTCTCCGACCGCGCCCACCGCGCCGGTTACGGTCCAGCCGGATACGACTCCGTTCGCGTCGTAAGGCAGGTCTTCGAAATCTCCGTTGATGATAACGTTCTGACCCGCGGCAGTGGAAGCTGACAAAACCGCGACAAGAAAAAAGATGAGCTTCATTCTCTTGCTCATCGTTGGTTGGACGGCACGACGGGCATTTCACGTAGAATTCGGAATCCGTCAAGCGATCACGCGTGTCGGTGTTGAACCACCGCCGTCCGACCTGATCCCGCTACGGCTTGATCGGCGGATAAATATTTTCGGTCTCGCCTACGTCTTCGCCCCGCTGGAGCCGGCTGTGGCGCGCACCGTAGAAAAAATAAATTAGCAGCCCGATGGCGAGCCAGACCAGAAAACGGGCCCAGGTTTCAAGGGGAAGGCTGAGCATCAGCGCAATACAGAACAACACCCCAAGAAGAGGAAACACCGGAACGAAAGGAACGCGAAACGGCCGTGGACGATCCGGATCTTTCCGGCGGAGGACGATCACGCCGCAACAGACCAGCACGAACGCAAACAGCGTGCCTATGTTGGTCAGGTCGGCTAACGAACCGATATCGGTAAGCATGGCGACGCCGCCTACTACTATGCCGGTCCAGATGGTGGTGATATAGGGCGTTCGAAAGCGCGGATGAAGCCGAGAAAAATATCGCGGCAACAAACCATCGCGCGCCATCGCCATGAATATGCGCGGCTGCCCCAGCTGAAACACGAGCAGCACTGAAGTTAGGCCGGCTAACGCACCGGCACTAACCAATGCCTGCGCCCACGGTTTACTGGCAAAGGCGGTCGCCACTGCCGCCGAGTCGCCCAGGTAAACGCTGTACTTTTTGATACCGGTCAGCACCAATGCCATTAACACATACAGCACAGTGCAGATGGCCAAACTCGCAATCATCCCGATCGGCAAATCGCGCTGAGGGTTTCTGGTTTCTTCCGCGGTCGTTGATACCGCGTCAAACCCGATGAAGGCGAAAAAGACGATGGCCGCGCCACTCATGACGCCGCCGAAGCCACTGGGCGCAAACGGAGTCCAGTTCGCCGGGCTTACCATGAAGGCGCCGAAGCTGATCACGAAAACTACAACCGCCAGTTTGATGGCTACAATTGCGGTGTTGGTGGTGGCACTTTCGCGAATTCCGTAAATCAACAGAATTGTTACGGCCGCTACGATGAGGAGCGCGGGCAAATCGAAAGCGATGGGGATTCCGAAGATGTGCGGTAACGCGACCGGGGAATAATATTGTGCGGCTTCGCCACCTTGTGACAGCTTCGTTGCCGCCGTTGTCGGATCGGTGACCAACCATAACGGCAATTTGATCGAACCGTTGCTCAGGCTGTAAAGCAGCTTTACCAGATAGTCTGACCAGCCTTTCGCGACCGCCATGTTGCCAACCGCATATTCCAGGATCAAATCCCAGCCGATGACCCAGGCAATGATCTCGCCAAGCGTCGCGTAAGAATAAGTGTAGGCCGAGCCTGAAACCGGAATCATTGCTGCCAGTTCGCTGTAACAGAGCGCGGCAAAACCACAGGCTACGGCAGCGACCACGAAAGAGATGGCGACCGCAGGTCCCGCCGCCGGACGACCGAAAACCAAATCGCTTTGATGGACGAACGAAATAATAAAGTTCAGCACCGGCGTCTTGTAAATTGAGTCGCCGACACGCGCCGCCTCGCCCGCTGCCGCTGTGCCGGCGAGCGCAAAAATTCCGGCGCCAATGATGGCTCCAATGCC
>DATFCK010000378.1:0-6557 GCA_035253185.1 Chthoniobacterales bacterium
TTACGCATGCGCGTCCGCGCCACCACCGAGGACGAGCTCGAATCCATAATCCGGAACGGCGGGCCACGCGCAGAGATCTACCGCCAGCTCAAGGATCTGCGAGATAAGTACGCCCCTTTGATCCGCGAACGTTATCCGAAAATACCGAGAAGAGTTTCCGGTTATAACCTCGACGATCTTCTGCCGGAAAACGGTTTTCACGTGGCGCGGGCGCTGGCCGGTACCGAAGGAACCTGCGTCACCATCCTGGAAGCAACGTTGCATCTCATCCCATTCTCAAAAGCGCACTCGCTCATTGTGCTCGGATATCCGGATGTATTCGCGGCCGGCGATCATTGTCCGGAAATCATGAAGTATAAGCCGACCGGTCTCGAAGGTCTGGATCACGAGCTGGTCAGCTTCATGACCAAACATCATCTGCATACTCAGGATCTCGAGCTTTTGCCTAACGGACGAGCCTGGCTGCTGGTGGAGTTTGGAGGTGAAAATAAGGAGGAGTCGGACGAGAAAGCCCGCGCCGTCATGGCAGCGTTGAAAAAGGAGAAAAATCCGCCCTCTATGAAATTGTTCGATGATCCGCGGCAGGAGGAAAAGTTGTGGACGGTACGGGAGAGCGGTCTGGGCGCGACCGCATTCGTTCCCGGATCACGAGACACCTGGCCGGGATGGGAAGATTCCGCCGTGTCGCCGGATCGGATTGGCGATTATCTGCGCGATCTCAAAAAACTTTTTCACCGCTACCAATACAAGGCATCGGTTTATGGCCATTTTGGTCAGGGCCTCGTCCATTGCCGAATTCCCTTCGATCTCGTGACCCGCGACGGGATTTCGAAATTCCGGTCCTTCCTCGATGATGCGGCGAATCTGGTAGTGAGTTACGGCGGATCACTTTCCGGTGAGCATGGCGATGGTCAGGCGCGCGCTGCGTTGCTGCCAAAAATGTACGGTGCCGAGCTGGTGCAGGCATTTCACGAGTTCAAATCAATCTGGGATCCGGATGGCAAAATGAATCCGGGCAAAGTGGTCGATCCAAATTCGCCGACCGCCGATCTGCGTCTTGGCCAGAACTATGATCCGCCGCAGCCGAAAACTTACTTCAAGTATCCTAATGACCATGGCAGCTTCGCCCGGGCAACTCTGCGTTGCGTTGGCGTAGGCAAATGCCGTCGGGAAAGCGGGGGGACAATGTGCCCTAGCTACATGGTGACGCGCGAGGAGGAGCACGCTACCCGCGGTCGCGCTCATCTACTCTTCGAAATGTTGCGTGGCGAAGTGATCGGAAAAAACGGCTGGCGCGACGAAAACGTGAAGAATGCGCTCGACCTCTGCCTGGCTTGCAAAGGGTGCAAAGGCGATTGCCCGGTCAGCGTAGACATGGCGACCTACAAAGCCGAATTTCTCGCTCATTATTATAAGGGCAGGCTGCGTCCGATTCACGCCTACGCGTTTGGGTTGATCGCAATCTGGTCGCGGTTGGCGTCATTGATGCCGGGGGTAACGAACTTCTTCAGCCAGGCGCCGATCTTCAGTGACGTGATGAAACTGGCGATCGGCGTCGCCCCGCAGCGTCGTTTGCCGCCGTTTGCTGACTACACGTTCAAAGATTGGTTCCGGAGGCGGGCCAGTGCGCCTAACGAATCCAAACCCCCGGTAATTCTTTGGCCGGACACATTTAATAACTACTTCCATCCGCGAACTGCTCAGGCGGCGGTGGAAGTGCTGGAAGCAGCCGGATTCCGGGTCATCGTTCCGCGACAGGACCTCTGCTGCGGCCGTCCGCTTTACGATTATGGAATGCTCGATACTGCCCGGCGCTGGCTGCGGCAAATCCTGAAGGCCCTGCGACCTGAGATCCAAAACGACATTCCCCTTGTCGGGCTTGAACCGAGTTGTCTGGCCACATTTCGCGATGAACTAACCAATCTCTTCCCTAACGATGAGGACGCCAAACGTCTGGCGGGCAATTCGTTTCTGCTGAGCGAGTTTCTGGAAAAGCACGCCGGGGATTTTCAATATCCGACGCTGCATCGCAAAGCTCTGGTGCACGGCCATTGTCATCATAAGTCGGTTATGAAAATGAAGGACGAGATCGCGATCCTCGACAAACTCGGTCTCGATTATGAAATCCCGGAGACCGGCTGTTGCGGCATGGCCGGCGCGTTCGGATTTGAAAAGGAACATTATGACGTCTCGATCAAATGTGGCGAGCGCGTTCTGCTTCCGGCCGCGCGCGACGCGAGCAAACATACCCTCCTGATCGCCGATGGTTTTAGCTGCCGCGAACAGATCAGGCAGACGACGGATCGGACACCGTTGCATCTATCCGAAGTGCTCCGAATAGGCTTGCGCGGCGACAGTCCGGGCGAATATCCGGAGAAAAAATACATCACGCCGGAACCGACCAAGCCATCTCTGCTCAGCGCAGTGGCAGTACTCGGCGGAATTGCGTTGCTTGGCGCGGTGGTAACCAAGCTGGTTAGGCGAGCGAATTGACGACCACAGGGCAGAACAATCGAATAAGGCGAGCAGGTCAGGCGGACATTATCCGGTTCATGGAAATATCTCACGTAACGGCCGAGGAACGGAGTGAGCGACCGGCCGGTTGGATTACACACCTGTAATTGAGAAGAAAGATGCCTGTCAGTGCCGAAGGAAAGTGTGACCAAAGACCAAATCTGGGCTCAAAGGCAGCTGGAACGAAGTGAAAGGCAAACTGGAAAGTATGGAAATCTCACGGACGGCGATCTCCGAGTCGCACAGGGAAAGAAGAAGAGATTTCCGGGATGCATTCAGCAAAGAACCGGTCGGTCGGTTACGGGAGGAAATCACTTATAATTGAGATACCTGTGCTCCCATGATGAGACGGTACCGCGAAGTTCCGGTGCGAATCCGGAACTTCCGCGGTGCCGCATTCTCTGAACCGGTGCGCCGAGTTCCCATCGGCTCCGGCCGAAGGGATTGATCTCATCAGAAAGAAAGGTAAACCGCGTGTTCAGCCGAAACAGTTTTGAAGGGTTGAACGACCAGTTCCGTGGCGAATTAATCGATGCCCGGCATTCGGGTTATGATGCGGCGCGGAGGGTCTTCAACGGAATGATCGACAAGCGACCGGCATTGATCGCTCGTTGCGCGGGAAGCGATGACGTCCGGACCGCAGTGCGCTTTGCCCATGAAGCAGAGATGCCGGTGTCGGTTCGCGGCGGTGGTCATGGTGTTTCCGGCAACGCCTTGTGTGATGGCGGCCTGGTGATCGATCTCTCCGCCATGAGGCGGGTCCAGGTTGATCCGAAAAATCGAAGAGCCTATGCCGACGGTGGAGCAACCTGGGGAGATTTTGATCGCGCCACGCAAGTGTTCGGCCTTGGCACTACCGGCGGAATCGTCCCCTCGACCGGGATTGCCGGCCTAACTTTGGGCGGCGGGATCGGCTATCTCAATCGCAAATACGGACTCGCCTGTGACAATCTTGTTTCGGCCGAAGTGGTGACCGCCGATGCTCAATCTCTGCGGGCCGACGCAGAGGAAAACGAGGATCTGTTTTGGGCCTTGCGCGGCGGGGGCGGCAACTTCGGCGTGGTCACATCACTTGAATATGAGCTGCATCCGGTTGGACCGGTGTTAGGCGGCGAGATTGTTTTTCCTCTCGACCAAGCCAAACAAGTGCTGCGTTTCTATCGTGATTGGTCCACGTCAGCTCCGGACGAGCTCCGCGCGGATGCGACGCTGCTGGCCGGCCCCGAAGGCCCCGCGTTGGACATTATCGTGTGCTGGTGCGGATCTATCGAGAAGGGCGAGACAGTATTGAAACCGTTGCGCTCGTGCGGCTCGCCGATTGCCGATCACATTGCAGCTGTCCCATATGAGACGGTGCAAAACATTCTCACGCCAGTGTTTCAGCCGGGCTTCTTTCATTATTGGAAGGCCGGCTTTTTCCAATCGGTTTCCAATGAGGCGATCGACGCGCTGGTGGATTTCTTTGCCGGTAACCTGCCCGGTTTCTTTGCTGCCATCGCTATCGAGCAGCTCGGCGGAGCAGTCAGCCGCGTTACTCCGCAGGAAACCGCGTTCGGTCACCGGGATGCGTCGCACAGTGTTCTGGTACTCCGCATGTGGCAAGAGCCGGCAGAATCGGATGCGAACATCGCATGGGCGCGGCGCGCCTACCGTACCGTCGAACCATTTCTGAAAAACGGCGTATACGTCAACTATCTCGGCGAAGAAGGCGACGCGCGTGTCCGCGAGGCCTACGGCCAGAATTATGATCGGCTGGCCAGAATTAAAAAGAACTACGACCCAACCAATTTCTTCCGTGCGAACCAAAACATTCATCCGGTTTGAGCGCGCCCGGCTGTTGCGGCATGGCCGGCGCGTTCGGATTTGAAAAGGAACATTATGACGGACGAGTTGACGGAGGGAGCCCCTGATTGCCGAGGGCATGGCCCGCGGGTTAACGCCCAACGACACATCTGTTTGGGAATTCTGACGCCAGAGATTGAATTGAAGATCCAATCGCGGCGAGCAGTGCATTATATTCTTCATGAACTTTGACGGCATCAGATTAGTCGGTTTGAATGCAGAAAACGGGCGCAAGCTGCTTCTCACCGTCGCGCTTATCGTCGCCGTTATTCTCGCGCGCTGGATCTTACGCGCCATCGCTCGGCTACTTATCCGCGGGAATGCCCAGTTGTGGCGCGGGCGTTTTTGGACCCATCAGGCAATCAGTGTGGTTTGCGCGATTCTCCTAACGATTGGCTTGTTATCGATCTGGTTTGATGATCCAGGGCGACTCGGCACGTTTGTGGGATTGCTAACGGCGGGCGTAGCTATCGCACTACAAAAGGTGATTACGTCGCTGGCGGGTTACTTCGTGGTGCTGAGGGGCAACACCTTCTCGGTGGGGGATCGCATCGTTATGGGGGATGTGCGCGGCGACGTCCTCGCGCTCGGATTTATGCAGACGACGATCATGGAAATGGGACAGCCGCCGCCGGTGCAGGCCGCCAATCCTGCAATGTGGGTGCATAGCCGCCAGTTTACCGGCCGCATCGTCACCATCAGCAACAGCGAAATTTTTGATAAACCGGTTTACAATTATTCGCGCGAATTCCCTTATATCTGGGACGAGATTCAGATTCCGATCAGCTACGAAGCCGATCGGGCAAAGGCCGAATCGATTCTGCTCGCCGCGGCCAATCGACACGCTTTAAATCGAGAGAAGCTTGGTCAGGAGCCGGTGGAACAGTTGCACCGCAAATATCAGGTCGAGCCCATCGATCTCGACCCGACAGTTTACTATCGCCTAACCGATAACTGGATTGAGCTGACCGTCCGCTTCATGGCGCCTGACCATGGGATTCGCCGGTTAAAGGATTCGGTTAGCCGCGAGATTATTAGCGAGCTCGAACAGGCGGGCATTGGCATTGCTTCCACCACCTATGCCATTGTCGCCGTTCCTCCGATCAAAATTGCGAACGGGTTCAACGCAAACAATTCGAAACGTAATCACTCGCTGGCTCAGACACCCACATGAGCATTGAAACAGCCGCTAACTGTAGGTGGCACCGCCGCTGGCCTCATTAAAGGGATTACTGTTCACCAGCAAACGGATATGTTTTTCAACGGTTGGTACCCGCTTCAGAAGACAGTGATCTGCGGAATCATCGGTTACGCCGCCCTATTAATTTTGCTTCGCATTTCGGGTAAGCGCACCTTGTCGAAATGGAATGCATTCGACTTCGCGATCACGGTCGCGTTCGGTTCAACCCTGGCGATGACCCTGTTGTCAAAAAACGTTTCCATCATTCAGGGAGTGATCGCGCTGGCTCTGCTGGTTGGACTGCAATTCGCGGTGACGTGGATCTCGGTACGGTGGCCGTCGTTTTCTTACGTTGTGAAAGCTGAACCGTCCCTGTTGCTGTTTCGTGGAGAATTCCAACACGACACCATGCGACAGCAGCGCGTAACCGAAGATGAGGTTCGCGGCGCGTTGCGAAGTCATGGCCTAACTTCTCCAGAAAACGCACTGGCCGTCGTTTTGGAGCCGGATGGAAGCTTCAGCGTTCTGTCGGAACCGAGCGATCGGGGCGACTCAACGCTCTCTGACGTGCACGGATACTCGGCATGTGCCGATGCAGACAGCAAACGGAAGCATCAATGAAAATGGCGACAGTCCGCCCCGAAACGTGAATCGTCAGGCCCAAGTTCCGGCGGCGGCATCAATTGCTGATCATGAATTGATCGACTGACGTGGAGCGGCAACATCACCGGCGCGTGGAGCTTTCGAAAGCAGTTAGTTCTGTTGCACCCGGATTCGGGATCGATCTTTTGGCAGATCCGAACTCAGTCGGGCAAATTACCCGATCGTAAGCCTACCGTCATCGCGCGGCAACATTGCCCGGATAAAGGGCAGGCATGGACCTCACTGCGAACTTCTTTGTGGTGCTTTTGATCGCATCATTGGCCGTTTCCGCATGCTCCGAAAAGAATACCGATACCGCCACCGACACGGTGGCCGCTCCAAGTCCCACTACTGCACCCGTGACGTTCGAAGCCGGCGG
>DATFCK010000379.1:0-2300 GCA_035253185.1 Chthoniobacterales bacterium
TCGTCCACGATCACACCAGTCAGTCGGCTGACGCCGACTGAAGCTCCAAACGCCAAGCTCCAACCTCCAGGGAACAACCAAGTCCCAAGCTCCAACGCCGCTGGCACAATGGAAAGCTTGGTGGTTGGGTATTGAAGCTTCCCTGGTGCCTGGAGGTTGGGGTTTGGTGATTCCGCGCCGGCCGGGGCGGATGCCGCTACAGTTGCCGCAATTTCGCCAGCAACTTCTCGTGGATGTCGTCGAAGCCGCCGTTACTGAACACCGTAACCACATCGTTAGGCCTTAACATCGGGACGATGCGATCGACGATCGCGTTCGCGTCCTTTTCATAAAACGCCGGACGTTTATCGCTGGCAATATCTTCCACCACCACTTCCGGTTTCAGCCGCTCGGCCTCGGGGATCTGGTCCAGCCGCGCCACTTGAGAAATAAAAACGCCATCTGCGCACGAGAGCGCTTCGGGCAAACTTTTCTGAAACACCGCCCGCCGGGTGGTGTTGGAACGCGGTTCGAAAATGGCCCAAAGCCGTTGGCCCGGAAACCGGTGACGCAATGCCTTGAGCGTTTCGGCAATGGCGGTGGGATGATGCCCAAAGTCGTCGATCACCTTCACCCCGTGGGCTTCACCTCGAACCTCCTGCCGCCGCGCGATTCCTGAAAACGTCTTGAGCGCCTTCTGAATAATGGTATCCGGCACCCGATAAAACCGGGCGGCGGTCGCAGCCATGGCCGCATTGTGGACATTGAAGGAACCCGTTAACGGCAGATCGAACACGGTATCGCCCAGTTTGAAGCGCGATCCGGTCTCCGAATATTCGGCGTCGCGGATTCGTTGGGCGCAATTCTCCGAAAAACCGATTTCGATCATCTGCGCGAGACAACCCCGGGCCACTTCCACGCAATTGCGATCGTCCCCATTCAACAAAACCATTCCGTTCTCCGGAACGATGTTGAGGAGCCGTTTAAAACTCAGCTTGATCTCGTCCAGGTCGCGAAAAATGTCTGCGTGATCGAATTCAATGTTGTTCACGATCACCAGTTCGGGCAGGTAATGCACGAACTTCGATCGTTTGTCGAAGAATGCGGTGTCGTATTCGTCGCCCTCGATCACAAAATATTTGGAATCATTCAACCGCGCCCCTTGTCCGAGATTTTTTGGAATGCCACCGATGAGATAGCCTGGCTTATGGCCTGCGCTTTCCAGGATCCAAGCCAGCATTGAGGTGGTGGTGGTTTTGCCGTGGGTCCCGGTTACCACCAGGTTGTGCCGACCCCGCATGAAGTAGTTCTTCAATACTTCGGGCAGCGACAAATAAAACAGTTTTCGATTGAGCACCGCTTCGACTTCCGGATTACCGCGTTTCATGGCATTACCGATCACTACCACCTCGGCGTCGTTAGGAATGTTTTCCGGCCGGTAGCCGCTGAACAGCTTGATGCCACGCTTTTCGAGAAACGTAGACATCGGCGGGTAAACATTTTCGTCGGAGCCGGTGACGATAAACCCGCGCTCTTTCATCGCCGCAGCCACGCTTCCCATCGCCGTGCCGCAAATGCCGAGGAAGTGGAAATTATGAGGCTCCGATTTCACCAGCAGTTCCTTACGCTTGGAACTATAACTTCGCCAGTAGCGAACCTCGGCGAAAGCACCAAAATCCAAACCCCAAGCACCAGGGAATATTCAAACTCCAAGCTTCAAATTCCAAGCGCCAATGAAGCACCAATATTCAAACACCAATCATCAAAGGGCCGAGTGGCTCGTTGGAGTTTGATGTTTGGATATTCTCTGGAGCTTGGAGGTTGGGGCTTGGAGCTTCCGTCGGCGGACGCCGGCGGCTATTTCTTTTTGAAAACCTCGACCGCATTCCAGGCATCGTCCGGCGGCTCCTCTTCGTAATCGAGCGCACGCTCCAGATACATCTTGGCCAGATGATCATCGGGATAAAACTCGAGGAATTGGGAGAACAGAATCTTCGATTGAGTAAAATCGCGATCCCTAAACTTCGTTAGGCCTTCCTCGTAGGTTTCGACCCATTTGAGCAATTGAGGATCGACCGATTTGCCATCTCTCGGCCCAAGGACGGTAAGAATATCGACTGGAAGAGTTTTCCCTTTCACCTGAACGCGCGCGACCGAGCGCAGATGGAATTCGTCGCGAACCAGTTCGGCGACCGACGCCCCGATCAGAACATCCACGGCGTAGGTTCGAGTCAGACCTTCCAGCCGCGACGCCAGATTGACTGCGTCGCCGATAACGGTTGGATCCATGCGCTCCTGCGATCCGATATTAACGACAATGA
>DATFCK010000380.1:0-4480 GCA_035253185.1 Chthoniobacterales bacterium
AGCAATTTTATCTACTGTTCTTTTCGGCTAACTGGTCGCCGGTCGGCCGGAAATTCACACCGCAGCTGATTGATTACTACAATCGAATCAAAACCCAGCATCCGGAGTTCGAAGTCATCTTTTTTAGTGCCGACCGTTCTCAATTCGGGATGGAAACCTATTTCCGCGACAGCGCCATGCCCTGGCCGGCGGTGGCCTATCCGAAAATCAACGCCACTGCCGCCGAAATGGACACCAAATTGGTTAAAGCAATTCCCGCATTGGTGTTTGTCGATCGGGCCGGCGACGTCTTGTCGCAAACCGGAAATGAAGCTGATCCCAAGAGTCCGGAAAAGGTTTTAGCAGATGTCGATGGCGTGCTGACGGGCAACAAACCGCAGGTGGCCCTTTCGCAGGAATAGTCGGGCGCGCCCTGGAACCATCGTCCGGATGGTGGAAGCGACAAGGCAACGATCGAGGCACGTGACGAGTAACAGTGGCCTAACGATTCTTGGCCTGCTCCACCAATGCTTTTTCTTCCGGTAGTAATCGTCCGCTTTCGCCTCGTTGCAGATATTCGGCGGCTTTGGTTTTGTCTCCGGCGGCTGCCAGAAAGACGCCGTAGTACGCGGCCATGGCCGGTTGCTCCAGGTCAGCCGGTTTCAGTTTGTTCATCACCTCGACGGCCTGTTGGGGGCGGCCTTTGCGATACAAGGCGAAGGCATAGGTTGAGGCGTATACCGGGTTAGCCGGCGCCTTCCGGTGTAATTGCTCGGCCATGCTTTCCGCGGTGTCCGGGTTCAGATTGAGCAGCAGCGACAAGTTCGCCAGATTGTTTCGCGCGGCGTCGTCTTGCGGGAAGACTTCACAAATGCGAGCCGCCACTCGGTACAATTGTGTGGTGTCACCCTTTTCGTTGTAAAATTGGGTGAGCGTGGTTAGGGCTACACCCTGTTTTTCGGTATCTTTGGTCAGCGCCCACAACAAATTCTCGGCTTGTTCCTTCCATTTCCATTTGGCGGCGTTTTGTTGAAGTGAAAAGAGGTTTTCGCCATTGGATCCGGCACCGTGCACGGCGGCATTCCATTCCGATTGGAATCCAAGATCATCCCCCCGGGCCCGCGCCGACCAAGCCAGATAAGCGTGACGCAGAAAATCCAGATTTCCCCAGTCCGCTTTTTTGCACCATTCCTGGAGCCGGTCCGGGTCGTTAGTCGTTACATAAGAATCGGCGACCGCGATCCGGACTACTTTGTCTTTGGCCACTTCGGGAGGCCATTGCTTGCTCCAATCGATCGCCAGAACAGCGAGATGATTGCTGTTCATCCAGGACAGCAATGTAATCAGTTTTGCCGGATCTTTGATGGCTTCGTCTTGTAACTCGCTGACCTTGGTGGCGAACTGAGGGTGTCCCAGCGCCTGCAACACTTGGAGGTACGATATCCGGTCGCGAAAGGTTGCCTCGGGATAACCGTACAAGAGCTCGGTGATTTCGAGCAGGGCCGGACCGTCCTTTCGTTGGGCGGCATAATCCCGCATTGCCCGCGCCGCTGGCACGCGCAGGGTCTGATCTTTCATGAACTCCTGCAGCAGAGCGCTGGCGCGATCCCTCGTTTCACGGGAAGACGACTGCAATTGGAACACGGCCAGGTTCAGCTGGTTGTGTTTGCGGTCCGGCTCTAGCCTAACGGCTTCAGCGAAATGCCGCTCCGCGGTAACCGGATCCTTTCTGGCCACCGCGAGCTGCCCTTTGACTTCGTGATAACCAGCCACTTGTTCCGCCGCGGGCGCGAGTTTGGCCAGGGCGGCTTCCGCCACGTCAATCCGGTTAAACTGCAACGCCGTCCGGGCAAGCGCGATCTGATCCGGCATCGAGTCCGGAGCCAGGTTGATCACCTGTTGCCGCCATTCGATTGCCGCCGCTTGATTGTCGCGTTCTGCGGTTTGCGCCAGCACACGGCATGCGCCGGCATTCGAAGCGTCCAGTTGAAATGCCCGGCGGCCGGCCAATGCCGCCGATCGGGAATCACCCCAACTGAGATAGGTTTCAGCCCGTTTCACCAAGCGGTCAGCCTGCCACTTCTGATAGAAACGGTAACCGCCGATGGTTACCACCAGCAGAAGAATAAAGCCGATCAGGCCGCCCAGAAGCAGCTTGATGAAAACGCGCTCGGCTCTATGCGAATGAGGATCCAAAACAAGTCTAAGATGCTGTCGGCGATCGGAGGATCAACCAGTGGCTGTGATTTTGAGTGGCGTTCGGCGTAGTCCAGCTGTTTGACATCATCAAAGCCATTTTCGTTGTTCAGAAGACTGCGAAACCCGCGTCCGGAACCGCGCTACAGCAGCATATGTTCCTTTCCCTTGAACCCTGGCCTGACACTATTGCTTTGTAATCCGGTGCCAGTGAGTAACGGCGTCACTTTGCGCGGATCTGATATTTGTCGTGTCAATGCTCTGCGCAACCGGTCGCCCCGCCTAACGAATTGCCTCAAAGCCGGCAAAATGATCGCGCATTAAACGCCCGGAACCGACGGGACAAGGCGGCTCGCAACCTGCTCGGTTCCAGCTACGCTATGGCGGTCATGAAAACCACGTTGGCAACGCCGTCATATCCGGCCGAAACCGCTCCGCGGACGGCTGTGCTCCCGCTGGCCGCGTCACTGGTTTTTCTGGGGACGATCTGGTTTTTTGTGATCGCGCATTTACGGGTCGGGTGGACCTATAATCCGCAATACAATTACGGGTGGAGTGTTCCCCTCCTGGTGGCTTACCTGATTTGGAAACGATGGGGTGAGCGGCCGGCGCCCGCGGGTAATCCTACTATCGTTCCGTTACTTGTCTGCACGGCCGGGGCTGTGACACTGCTTCTGCTTCGATTTGTGGCGGAGGCGAATCCAGACTGGCGTTTGCTGAGCTGGGCGATGAGTTCCATCGCGGTGGCCGTTTCCCTCGCTTTCGTGTTGCAAGTCGGCGGCTGGCCGTGGCTGCGACATTTTGCCTTTCCGATCCTTTTCTTTTTCGTCGCGGTCCCATGGCCGGTTCAGCTGGAACAATGGATCATTCAAAATTTGATGCGCTCGGTAACGGCCATCAACGTGTTTTTCCTGAGCGTGGCCGGCATCCCGGCTTTGCAACATGGCAACGTAATTGAAGTGCGCTCGGGATTGATTGGAATCGAAGAGGCCTGCAGCGGGGTGCGCTCGCTTCAAGCGACCCTGATGGTGTCGTTGTTTCTAGGCGAACTTTACTCTTTCAATATCATTCGCCGAATGGTGCTGGTGATTGCCGGAATTGCACTGGCTTTCATCTGCAATGTCATTCGTACTTCAATCCTGGTGTGGGTCGGCGCGAACCGAGGGCTGCACTCCATCGAATCGTGGCACGATCCAGCTGGCCTAACGATTCTGCTGGTCTGCCTGTTCGGTCTGTGGCTGCTTAGCCTGATAATGTCGCGCGGCCCAACCGTTCTGATCGACCCGCCTGCGGCCGGCACGTTTGACTGGAGCCGGCGAATACCGGCGATGCTGTTGCTGGGCTTAGCCCTCCTTCTGGTGGTTGGGGAAGCGGGCACTCGGCTTTGGTACCGGATGAATGAATCCGAAATTGCCAGCTCGCGCTGGACTGCGAACTGGCCACAATCGGCACCGGATTACCAAACGGTAGCCATTCCGGCGGCCGCGCGCGATATGTTGCGCTACGACGAAGGCGGCGGTGCCAGCTGGAGTGGCGCTGATACCCATCGCTGGATGATGTATTTCTTCCGATGGTTGCCGGGACAAACTGCCGCCATTTTCGTCAAAATTCACCGGCCCGATGTTTGTCTTCCGGCCAGCGGACTGACCCTAAATCGAGACGACGGCATTCATCTTCTCACCGTAAACGGCGTTAAACTGCCGGTTCGCTCCTATCGGTTCGACGATAATGGTCTCCCGCTGCATGTTTTTTACTGTTACTGGGATGCACGTTCTTCCTTCGACACAGTCAGTACGGCGGTCGAAGAGGACTGGTCGGCAGCCGGCCGGATTCGAGCTGCTTTGAACGGGCGCCGCGAAATCGGGGCCCAGATGCTGGAACTGGTGGTGTGGGGTTACCAGGACGACGCGGAGGCCAAAGGCGCGTTAGAAAAGCAACTGGCGGCCATTGTGCAAGCTCAAAGCTAAGCGTAAGGGCCATCCTGTCAGGATCTTAGCTCCGAGCGCCGCTGCAAAATCTTCATTTCCCCATTCCACGCAGTTAGCGTTTAATAGCTATCCTGTTGGCCCTGAGAAATTTGAGCTTGACTATCATGGGCAATTTTAGACAATCGGTGCCGCTCAACCCCTATGTACCATTTCCTCCGACGTCGCCTCGCCGCCGCCCTGGCTATCGCGTTGCTGGCCAGTGCCATTTCTGCGAAGGCCGATCTGCTTAGCTGCGGTGTTGACTTAGGTGCCGCCGGACGGACCAAGACTTGGGCCCTGTTTTCGCTAGGTGGCGGAATCAAGCAGGATGACGACAG
>DATFCK010000381.1:0-2037 GCA_035253185.1 Chthoniobacterales bacterium
AGGCTTTGATTGATGCGCGCCTTTGGCGCTAAACACATGCTAAAGCCCAGTGGTTTGAGTTTCCACTTCAAAGGTCAGCTGTTTTAACGGTTCACCAACTCTCAACCCTCAACCCTCAACTAGCCTACGGCTCACCGACTCTCAACTCTCAACTAGCCTTCGCCGCTTGGGCGGCCGGCTTGGAATGTTTGCGCAGTTTCAAATTCAGCATCTCCACCGCGAAAGAGAATCCCATGGCGAAGTAGGTGTAGCCCTTGGGGATGTGGAACCCGAGGCCTTCGCCAATAAGATTGACCCCAATCAAGAGCAGGAAGCTGAGCGCCAGCATTTTCAGGGTCGGATGACGATCGATAAAGGCGCTGATTCCTCCCGCGAAAATCATCATCATGGCAATCGCGATGATGACCGCTGCGATCATCACGCCGATTTGATCGACCATACCGACCGCGGTGATAACCGAGTCCAGGGAAAACACGATGTCGAGCAAGACGATCTGAGTCAGCACCGAAGCAAATGAAACTCCGACACCGGTGACGGCGGACTCGCCTTCGCCCTCCAGCTTCAAATGAATTTCGCGAGTGCTTTTGGCAATCAGGAACAGACCGCCCAACACGAGAATCAATGCGCGTCCAGAGACATCAAACCGGCTGATGGATACAAGAGGAGTAGTAAGACCCATGATCCACGACAGCGACAGGAGCAGGAGCACGCGCATGACCAGGGCCAGGCCAAGGCCCCATTGGCGGGCGCTTTTCCGTTGGCCAGCCGGAAGTTTACCGGCCAGGATTGAAATGAATATGATGTTATCGATTCCAAGAACCACCTCGAGAGCGGTCAGCGTTAACAATCCAATCCAGATCTGTGGGTCCGATATCCAGTCCATCGGGGAAGAAACGCTGAAAACGGAAAGCGGAAAGCGGAAAACAGCGCGAGTACGGAAGGGGCCTTTCGCGCAGCGAGTTCAGCTTTCAGCTGTCAGCGTTTTCACCCGAACTTCCAGCTTCTAGCTTCGAACTTCCGCGGCTAGCGTCGCATCATGCTCGCGCCAATTTTAAGCTTCGGCCGTCGCTCGTTCGATTCGTTAACCGAACAGGAGATCCTGGCTCTGGCCATTTCTTCGGAAGAGGATGACGGACGAATCTATCGCGCGTACGCCGACGGACTTCGTGATCAATATCCGCAATCAGCCAAGGTCTTTGATGAAATGGCGGAAGAGGAAGATCGCCACCGGGTCCGGCTAATAGAATTGCATCGGCAGCGTTTCGGCGAGCGGATTCCGCTGATCCGGCGCGAGCACGTGCGTGGATATTACGAACGGAAACCGGACTGGCTGGTGCGGCCGCTGGGTATTGAGAAGGTGCGAGCCCAGGCCGAAGCGATGGAAGTGCAGGCGGAACGATTTTATCGGGAGGCGGCCAAACGCACCACTGATGCCGGCATTCGGGAATTGTTAGGCAGCCTGGCGGCCGAAGAATCAGTCCACGAATCGCTGGCGCATCGGCTTGAATTACAACATCTCCCGGAAGGCGCGAAGCGGGAGGAAGCGGCCACCGAACGTCGACAGTTCATCCTAACAATTGTCCAGCCCGGATTAGCGGGACTGATGGACGGATCGGTATCGACCCTGGCGCCGATTTTTGCTACCGCGTTCGCGACTCACGATACCTGGAAAACATTTCTGGTCGGATTATCGGCGTCGGTCGGCGCCGGCATTTCGATGGGATTCACCGAAGCGGCGCATGACGATGGAAAGATTTCAGGTCGCGGCTCGCCCATCAAACGTGGTTTTTCATCCGGAATCATGACTGCGCTCGGCGGTCTGGGACATGCCTTGCCCTATTTGATCCGGAATTTCTGGACGGCAACGGCGGTCGCGGCGGCGGTGGTGTTTGTCGAACTGTGGTCGATCACCTGGATCCAGCACCATTTCATGGAGACGCCTTGGCCCCGAGCCACCTTGCAGGTGGTATTCGGCGGCGCGCTGGTGGTGGCAGCGGGGGTCATCATCGGGAGCTCGTGACGCAAATTTTCGAATCT
>DATFCK010000382.1:0-6823 GCA_035253185.1 Chthoniobacterales bacterium
GCGAATTGCCCGCGAGGAAATTTTCGGTCCGGTGCTCAGCGTGATCAAGGTAGCCGACCTCGACGAAGCTTTCGAAGTGGCGAACTCGACTGATTACGCCCTAACGGCGGGATTTTTCTCGCGCAGTCCGGCAAATATCGAGCGGGCGAAGGCTGAAATCATTGCCGGGAATGTTTACATCAATCGCTCGTGCACCGGGGCGGTGGTGGGCCGGCATCCGTTTGGCGGATTCAAGATGAGTGGTGGCGGAACCAAGGCGGGTGGCGAAGATTACCTGCTGAACTTCGTCGTGCCCCGCGTCGTGACCGAAAACATCATGCGGCACGGCTTCGCCCCGGAACATACCCCGCTTTATCGAAAAGAATTCCTCGGCTGAGAGCCGGCAGCCGCCTAACGAATCGTCCAGGCAACGATCCGCTCATTGGCCGGTAAAGGAAGGTCGCGTGAAAAGCGGAGGGTTTCGAACTGATTAGGTCAATGGCCGGCCGTGAGTTAACACTTTCACCACCACGATGATCATATAAATGACGGGCCAGGCAGCGGCTGCCACCACCAACCCAAACACCGCCGCTTCCCAAAAACGTTCGCGCGCTGATTCCAGCAGCAGATCGCGGCTTAACCGGTGAAAAGTACGCAGATGATAACGATTATCATCGTCGCGCGACGAAAAGTTACCGCCCCAACCACGTAGTCCGGCATGAAAGCAATGATCCGTCAGCGGCGATCGCCTGTTCCCGGGAGAGAACGGAGCCTGCGGTTTCATTGTTGGCGATCCCTAAGCTTGGATCGTTCCAATAAATTACCACATTGCGTTAAACTGCAACCAATCTCGTTTACAGAACATCGCGCAGGCGCATGTCGTCGCCCGCGGTTTGGAAACACCCGGACTTAGCGCCAGTGACCGGGGACGTACACCCAGCCACTCGATTGACGTGTCCAGTGCCCCTGAACGTACACCGCTGTGGCTCGCGGCCGCACAATCCAGCTGCCGGGAACCCAAACGTAATCCGCTCCGGTCCAGCGCCAGTATCCCTGTGTCCAAACGTAATTGGGACCGGGCGCAACAGTTCGCGTTTCCACCCTAACGGCCGGCGGAGGCCGCGTGACAATCACTTCCCGCGCAGTACCGGTTGTCACGGCCGGTCCGGTAGTAACGACTTCCGTCGTCCTGGTCGTAGTAGTAGTGACTGGTACGGGTTCCTGCACCACGCAGCCGGCCAGCGCCAATAGAATCGCAAATGATACGCAAAGGTTTGGTTTCATACGGTTTGCCTCCTCTTCCTATTCGTGTGCGACGGTCAATTCGGCTTTCCAAATAGCACAATGAAGATTCTCAGCGATGCTGCGGCATGCTGTTCGTTGTCGCCACCCCCATAGGTAACCTCGGGGACATCACTTTGCGCGCACTGGAGACGTTGCGTTCCGTCGACCTGATCGCCGCTGAAGATACGCGACATTCCGGAATTTTGCTGAAGCACCATGGCATCCGTAAACCGCTGGTCAGCTTTCATGAGCACAACGAAGCGCGACGGACCGCCGAACTGATCGAAGAACTCGCGGCTGGAAAAACACTCGCCCTGATTACCGACGCCGGCATGCCTGGCCTTTCTGATCCAGGAGCGCGCCTGATCGCCGAATGCATCAAGCGTGAGGTGCCATTTACAATCCTGCCGGGGCCGTCGGCAATTCTGACTGCGCTCGTTGGTTCCGGGTTTCCGATGGAGCGATTTTGTTTTCGCGGCTTCTTACCAGTCAAAAGTGGACAGCGCGAACGTCTGTTGCGTGAAGCAGCGAAATCTGAAGAGACGACAATTTTTTTCGAGTCGCCGTATCGTCTGGTAAAAACTTTGACTGCCTCCACCCAAATCATGCCCGATCGCCAACTCTGTGTAGCCCGCGAATTGACCAAGAAATTTGAAGAATTTCGCCGCGGCACCGCGCCCGAGTTATTGGCCCACTACCAGAAACATCCGCCCAAAGGCGAAATCGTGCTGGTTATCGACAGGAATGGTGGCCGGGGACGCTGACCCGGCCGCTGTAAGAACAGCGCCGAGGTTTCCCCTTGTCAAATCGCCACTTCTGTGGAACTTTGCGCGGCTTTTCCCCCAGAAAAGGCACTTTCTCCCTATGGCTTACGCAATTATCAAAACGGGTGGACGGCAATACCGCGTCGCAGAAGGCGATACGGTTGACGTTGATCTTCTGGATGTGGAGGCAGGCAAGACCGCGACCTTGGGTGACGTTTTGTTGTATGCCGATGGTGACAATATCACTCATGGGAGCCCGATCGACGGCGCGAAAGTCACGGCCGAAGTCATCGAACACCGGAAGGATAAAAAGGTCATCGCGTTCAAATACAAGCGGCGCAAAGGTTACCACCGAACGGTAGGGCACCGGCGTAGATTGACCCGGCTCAAAATTAAGTCGATTGCCGTCGGCAGCAAGAAGACCGCTAAAAAGGCGTCGGAATAACTTCGCGTTACCAAACCAGTAATCTCCTCGAGAAATGGCTCATAAAAAAGGACAAGGCAGCGTAAAAAACGGTCGCGATAGCGTCAGCAAGCGACTTGGGGTGAAGCGTTTCGGCAGTGAAGCAGTCGTGGCCGGGAATATTATCATCCGGCAGCGCGGCACGAAATTCATCCCTGGCAGAAACGTGGGTTTGGGCCGCGATTACACCATCTTTGCGCTGGTCGACGGCAATGTGCGATTCGACCGTTCCGGCCGGCGGGTCAATGTCGATCCGGTAACCGCCGGAAAGTGATTAGATACCGGTGCGCCGGTAGATTTCGTCGGTTGTGAAAATGGCCGCATTTGCGGTATAACGGGATTTGCTCATGACTAAATACAGGACCTATCTCCTCTTTGGCGCCCCCGGCAGCGGCAAAGGCACTCAGGGGAAGACGCTGGGAACTATCCCTCGTTTTTATCATTGCCCGTGCGGCGACGTGTTTCGCTCAATTGATACCCGAACCAAAGTGGGCAAGGCGTTCCTGGAATATTCCAGCAAGGGGCAGCTCGTTCCAGACTCGATCACGGTCGAGCTTTGGAAAGAAGCCATCGCGGCGGCGGTGGACGCCCATAAGTTCAAGCCGGATATCGATATCCTGGTGCTTGATGGAATCCCCCGAAACGTTGGCCAGGCCAAGATCATGGAAGAGATGATCGACGTTGAGAAAGTGTTTCATCTTTCGTGTCCTAATCGGGAAACGCTTTTCGCTCGATTGAAGAAGCGCGCGCTCAAAGACAACCGGCTGGACGATGCCAACGAAGAAGTGATTCAGCGCCGTTTGGCAACTTACGAGGGCGAATCCAAGCCTGTCCTGAATCATTACGCCAAGGAAAAGATTACGGTGGTTGACGCCACCCAGCCGCCGGCCAAGGTTTTGTTCGATATCCTGGCAAGTGTAAACGACGGCGCGTATGAGTCAGCAGCAGTTTGAAAGCCTAACCGCTTCCAGTCTTTATTGCGATAAATGCAAGACGGCAATGCCGGTCCGGGAACGTTTGCTCCTGATCCTGCCGGACAAGGAAATTTTCGATTATTTGTGCACCGGCTGCGGCGCGTCGGTAGGCCAACGCGAAGTTACCGCCGGCGAAAAATTGATGTCGCAGGCTCAGGTTAGGCGGCGCCGGCCAATCCCTTCATTGCAGCATTCTCTCCGTTAGATCGCATGCGCGTCGTGTTTGTCGGCACCGGCGCGATCGGTGTGCCGGCATTGCAAACGCTGCTGCAGTCCGATCACGAAGTAGTCGGCGTGGTCACTCAACCCGACAAACCGGTCGGCCGCGATCAACGTATTCAGGCGCCTCCGGTTAAACACGCGCTCGGCGAAACCACGATACCGGTGCTTCAGCCGGCTCGGATCAAAGACGAACGTGCCATCGTGCAGATTCGCGAATTGAATCCCGACGTCATGGTAGTGGCTGCCTATGGGCAAATTCTCCCGGCCGCAGTGTTGGACGCGCCGCGTCTCGCCTGCATCAATGTGCATGCTTCGCTGCTTCCCCGGTGGCGCGGCGCAGCTCCCATTCAGGCGGCGATCGCAGCCGGCGATAATCGCACCGGCATAACGATCATGTATGTGGCCCCGGGCCTTGATACCGGCGACATCCTTCTCCAGCAGGACACAGAAATCGCGCCTAACGATACCGGCAGCACTCTGCATGATCGACTGGCAACCATGGCTCCGGCGTTGGTCCTGAAGGCGCTCCAGTTAATCGAACGTGGCGAAGCGCCACGGGAACCACAAGATCCCGAAAAGGCCACTTACGCGCCGAAACTCACTCGCGACTCCGGTCGAATCGACTGGTCGGAGCCAGCCGAGATCATCGAACGAAAAATCCGGGCCTACAATCCGTGGCCTGGTGCTTTTGCCGAGATCAAGGCGGAGGAGAAACACCGGAAGCTGAAAGTGTTTGCGGCTGCGGTGTCCAATCAGAACGGCAAACCAGGCGAGATTCTTCGTGCTGAGAATGAGCTCGTGATTGCCACCGGGCACAATGCACTGTCGTTAGTTGAAGTTCAGCTCGAAGGTCGTAAGCGGATGTCAGCGGCCGAATTCATCCGCGGAAACCGATGGCTGACTACGGTAGCGGCGGTCTAGGCTGCCGCGCTTAATCTAGCCACCAAACAAACTCAGGATCCCGGCAGCAAAACAGGATTTCCGAAGACGCTTCGGGCAACCTTGTTTTCGTCTTCTTTCGTGCGTTTCAGAGGCAATTTACGGCTACTCTTCATTTTGCTTCCAATGTCAGACTGCATTCTGTTTGATCTCATTCGCCGATGAAAACTGACGCTCCCGCATACAAACGGATCGTCCTGAAACTAAGCGGTGAAGCTCTGCAGGAGAACGGGGCGCGCGAAAACATTTCGTTCAAAGTTGTTCGTGAGATCGCCGGGCGGATCAAGGAAGTCCAGCAGCTAGGCGTCCAGATATCGGTGGTAATCGGGGGCGGCAACATCTGGCGAGGCTTGTCTGCGGCCGGTCGAGGGATGGACCGCACCACTGCGGATTACATGGGGATGTTGGCCACGGTGATCAACGGTATGGCACTAAAAAGCGCCCTGGAACAGCTCGACGTTGATACCCGGCTACAAAGCGCCATCGAAATGCAAAACGTGGCGGAGCCATTCATCCTGGGCCGCGCTATTCGCCACCTCGAGCTTGGTCGGGTGGTAATTTTCGTGGCCGGCACCGGCAACCCGTATTTTTCGACGGATACTACTGCGGCGTTGCGCGCCAGCGAAATTCGCGCGGAAGTGATCTTGAAGGCAACGAAGGTAGATGGGGTTTACGATCGCGATCCGAAGCAGGATTCCGCAGCCCGGCGCTACGATCGAGTCAGCTATACCGAAGCTTTAACCAAACGGTTGCAAGTGATGGATTCCACAGCCTTTAGCCTGTGCATGGATAACAAAATCCCGATCGTAGTATTTAATATGAATGAGCCGGGCAACATTCGGGACGTGGTGCTTGGCCGAAAGGTGGGCACACTGGTTTGCAGTGAGGCCGAGGCCGCTTGAATTTAATTTGATGAGCTCAGACGACATTCTTTTAGAGGCGGAAATGGCGATGGAAAAAAGCGTGGACTACATGGTCCATGAATTCGCGGCGGTGCGCACCGGCAAGGCGTCGCCGGCATTGGTAGAAAATGTGGATGTGCAGGCCTACGGCGCCTCTATGAAATTGAAACAACTCGCCCTGATCACCACGCCGGAGGCGCGCTTGCTGGTGGTGCAACCATTCGACGCCGGTACCCTCCAGGACATCGAACGAGCTCTGAAAGAATCAAAGATTGGGATCACGCCCGCGGTGGACGGCAAGATCATTCGCCTCCCGATTCCGGAACTTTCCGAAGAGCGCCGCAAGGATCTGGTGCGCTCGTTAAGCAAAATGGCGGAAGAAGCGCGAGTTCGAGTCCGGGCCAACCGGCGGGCAGCGCTGGATGAAGCGAAGAAACTAAAAGCCGGCGGGACGTTAACCGAGGACGGGTTGCGCGACTTGGAACAGGACGTTCAAAAACTTACCGACAAGTTTGTGGGTTCAATTGATGAACAACTTCGGCATAAGGAAACCGAAGTAATGAAAGTCTGACCTCACAGCCGGACCAAATCGATCAAAAACTGGCACCAAAGGTACAGCATCCCTCGCCACGAGTATTTCACTTCGCCCTCGGGCGTCTCTTTGAGAACCCCCTGGTCAATGTTGTGCGCGATCTGGTCCCGCAGATCCCTCTCGATTTCAGCCTGAATACGGTCTTCATCCATCGCGTCCACGGTCGTTAGGTCCACCGTGTTGTCGCGCAGGAATTCCCGATGGCTTTGATAAAGCTGCCAGAATGACTGGTCTGGCCGCTGCCGATTGATCCGAAATTGCGGCGTCAGCTTCAGACCATAGGACAGCGGATAGTTCCATGTCGTCCAGATCAGACCGTCTTTTCCCCGGGAAGAAATGCGCAGGTAATAGAATGACAAGTCGTGTTGCTCGTTAAGGCAAATTGTAGCCTGCGCTTTGTCGTCCTGCTTGTAGAACAACCGGAAAAACTGGCGGTAATCCTCCCAATCCCAGCCCGCGTCGCTGATGTGAACAAATCCAGCATTCTCAATTTCTTTGGTAATGTCGTTCAACGTCGGAAAGATATCGTCAGAGGGCGGACTTTTGGGACGAAGCTGTTTTTCCTTTGGTAGGCGCAGGGCGCGTATCCGGGTGAGGATCTCCAGCCAGGGCAAAAACAGCCAGCTGCCGGCGGCCGCAAGACCAAGAATCCAGCTGCCGGTTATGAAGTAAACCGCCAGGTACGATGAAACCAGAATTCCCAG
>DATFCK010000383.1:0-2651 GCA_035253185.1 Chthoniobacterales bacterium
ACAAAGTCTCGGTCGAACTGTCGCCCTACGATCTGACCAAGGCCCGGATTATCTTCCGCGAGCAGTAACCGGCCTGCGGAGCGAGGTTAAATCGCTCAAAAGGTTGAATGACTGCTACCGCTGAGCCGTCTGTCTTTTAACGATTTAACGGTTTGACCATTCCGCGGTTGATGATAAGCACAACCCCGCGGATATTTTAAAACGAATTAAAACCGGAGGATATAATGGCCGAAGATAACAAAACGGATCGACGCTCGTCGGGAGTTTCCGACGCGCAGGATAAACTCGAAAGCAGCAAAACCCACGCTCGTAAAGCCGCTGAAGAATTGAAATCAGCCGCTGGCGCTATTGCCGGAGAATACCGAGGCAAAGCCGAGCAGGCCTGGGACGATGCTCGTGATCGTGCTGAACAGGCCTGGGGCGACGCCAGGGACCGGGCTCGCACCTTCCAGGAAGACGCCGAACAATATGTCCGGGAGAATCCGACCAAGGCGGTGGTGACTGCTTTGGGAATCGGTTTCGTACTCGGAATGATTTTCCGGCGGTAAAAGCCGGTCCGGAGCTCGCCCTGGCGAGTCTTCAACGTACCGGCCGACTGAAATGGCTTTTCAGGACCTGCGCTCCCGCAATCCCGCGGGACACGGCGGGCTGATTGGTTCTTTGCTGGCGCTGGTAACCGATTTCGCCTCGCTGGCGGAAAGTCGGTTGGCGTTATTGGTGCGAGAGTCGAAAACGGCTCTCGTCCAAATCATCGTTTTGGCGGCCTGCCTGTTAGCGGCGTTATTGTTCGTTAGTCTCGGGTATATTTTTTTGGTGGTCAGCATTGTGTTCGGGGTGGCCCAAATGGTTCAAACTTCCTGGATTTGGATCGCACTGATCGCCGCCGGTGTTCATTTCCTGCTGGCGTTGATCGCGGTGATGGTGGCCCGGATGAAAATGTCGCGCGCGCCGTTCCCGGAACTGGCGGGCGAATTAAAGAAGGATCGCGAATGGCTAAAGAATCTCGACGTGAACAGTCGGCCGACGAATTGAAAGTCGAAATCGCGCGTTCCCGTGACCGGTTAACGCGCGATCTGCGGGCCTTTCGGCGGGATATCGACATCCCTCGAAGAATAAAGCGGTCATTCCGGCAGCAACCTGCGCCCTGGATCACAGCGGCGGTGGCGGTGGGCGTACTCCTGATCATGTTGCCCGCGCGCAGGAAGGTCGTTGAAGTTGAAGCCAAACCGGCCAAACGGAAAAAGGTTCCAAAGGGGGGCAAAATTCTTGAGGCTGGATTCGTGATCGGCGCTTTGAGGTTTGCTGCCACCCTATTGAAACCGATGGTGGTGTCGTTTGTGACTCGGAAATTGCGCGGCTTTGTGGCGGATTCCCATGCGTCGCCGCGGAAATATCGCAGTGTGATTTAGATTTACGGGAAAGTTCGGGCGCATAATCATGGTGCTCGGATGACCGCAACATCGAACGATGCGTCTTCTCCCCATCCGCTCGGCCACGTCGACGATTATTTGTCGGTCGGTCAGCAGGGAGGCGCGTCGGATATTCATCTGGGGGTAAACGCGCCGCCCCTGTGGCGTTTGCACGGCACTTTACAACCGATCTGGCCCGATGCTCCGCCGTTGACCGCGCAGGATACGGCGTCGTTGGCAGAAGGTTTTTTGTCGGATCTTCACAAAGCCCAGCTGGAAGAACGAGGCGACGCTGATTTCGCCTACGCGAATGCCTGGGGACGGTTTCGGACCAGCGTGGTTCGGCAACGACTCGGCACCGATCTCGTTTTTCGAATTATCAATACCCGCGTCCAGACCATGGACGAACTGGGCTTGCCCGAGCATCTGAAACTACTCACTCGTTATCAGAATGGGCTGATCCTGGTCACCGGTTCGGTCGGCAGCGGTAAATCGACAACGCTGGCTGCCCTGGTCGAACAGGTCAATCTGGA
Source organism: Chthoniobacterales bacterium (assembly GCA_035253185.1). Lineage (GTDB taxonomy): Bacteria > Verrucomicrobiota > Verrucomicrobiia > Chthoniobacterales > UBA10450 > DATFCK01. The sequence goes on from DATFCK010000383.1 coordinate 1,943, forward strand.
GCGACGCGAGCACATCATCACCCTGGAAGATCCAATCGAGTACGTATTCGAACCCAAAGGTTGTCATATTACGCAACGCGAAGTGCACACCCACACGTTGTCCTTCGGCGCGGCTTTACGAGGGGCGCTGCGCGAAGATCCCGACGTCATTATGGTCGGTGAAATGCGCGATTTGGAAACGATATCGCTGGCCATTACCGCTTCCGAAACCGGGCATCTTGTGCTCGGCACATTGCATACTGGAAACGCCTCGCGCACGCTTGATCGACTGCTGGACGTATTCCCGGTCGATCAACAGGAACAGATTCGGGTCATGGTTAGCGAGTCGTTGCGCGGAGTAATAAGTCAGCAGCTAATCCCGCGAGTCGACGGGACCGGGCGGGTGCTGGCTTTGGAGACGCTTACCAATACTCCGGCAGTCGCCAACGTCATTCGCGAAGCGCGCACTTACATGCTTCCCGGCATCATTCAAACCGGCAAGAAGCAAGGCATGCAGCTAATGGACGATTCCTTAATCCAGCTGTATGAAGCCGGCTTGATCGACGCCGAAGAAGCCTACGCTCGCGCCGAACAAAAACAGGACGTTCGGTCACAACTGAAGTTGTGACTGAACGAAAGCACCAAGCACCAAAACCCAAGCACCAATGAACCACCAAACTTCAACCGTCAAAGAGTGCTGTCGCTGTGTGACTTGGAGTTTGGTGATTGA
>DATFCK010000384.1:0-8389 GCA_035253185.1 Chthoniobacterales bacterium
AACGTGCTTTTGATCGATCCATGGCTCAACAATCCGCTGTTCGAAAAGGGTAAAGACGAGCTTTCCTCGTTAAAAAAAGTCGACCTGATCGTATTGACACATGGCCACTTCGATCACGTAGGCGATTCGGTCGATATCGCCAAACGCACCGGCGCAAAACTGGTCGCTACGTTCGATCTTTCAGCCGCGATGAAATCGGTGCTCGGTTATCCCGAGGCCCAGGCTGACATGGACACCACCGGCCATTTCGGCGGAGAACTCGACCTGCTCGATGGCGAAGTCCGAGTGCGGTTCGTTCCGGCGTGGCACGGCGCCGCGGTGACTAAAGAAGACGGCATTCCGTATTACGGCGGAACGCCCAGCGGAATGGTCATCGCGATTAAAGATGGGCCAACGATCTACAACACCGGCGACACCGATCTTTTCTCGGATATGGCTCTGGTGTCGCGTTACGACCGCATTGATGTGATGATTGTGTGTATCGGCGACCATTTTACAATGGGGCCCCGACGGGCCGCGGATGCGGTTCAAATGATCGACCCCCGAGTGGTTATTCCGCAGCATTACGGCACGTTCCCAGTGTTGAACGGAACGCCACAGCTGTTCGAATCGGAATTGAAAAAGCGGGAAACAAAAGCGCAACTTCGGGTGATGAAGGTCGCCGAAACGATGAACCTGCCGCCCGCCCGTCCGGGCATCGAACAAGAACCGTTGGGTAAACCGCTGACCTAACGATCCTCAATGTCGTCCTTGATGTGGGTTCCGGTAAACGGAGCTGCATCCGGATCACGTACTCGTCGGAAATCCAAAGGCAGATTGTAGTCGCCGGCCACGGGCGACCCGTTATTCATGGCTGGTATAAACCTTGCCCCTTCCATGGATTTCACCAACAGCGTTCCCCATCCGCCTTTAGGCGGCGCTTCCGCCAACAGTTTCGTGCCGGTCAGATTTCCCTTGGCATCCACATGCGCCAACACTTCGGCGCTCGGCCGCTCGCCGGCTTCGAAGAAAATGTCGAATCGATTCTTGAGAATCTTGCGCCGAAATTCGGCGTCGCTGCCGATCAGCTGCGGTTGGATATAATTGCCCATGTGCGCTGTCTTTTCTTTGTCGGCGGTGGATAGACTAACGACAATCGCCGGAACATTGCCCTGGAACATAAAGATCACGGTGCCGCCGATCATCACCGGCACGGGTTTGCCATCCACCATAGCCGGTTGAAAACGGGACCGCCGCACGGCGTGATCGACCATGTCGGTGAACTCACGTTTTCCCTTGTAATCAACGGTTGATACATGCTGCGGTTTGCCGTCGGCTCTGATCTCACAATAAAACGGAACCGCGGCCTGCGTTCGCGCCGCCTTCGCTTTCTTGGGGTAATGAAGCTGCGCGCCGAGCGAATCGGGGCCGCTGCCAACCATTGCCGGCCGCGTGTCGGCCGCATTCAGGTTGGAACAAATCGCGATGAAAGCTGCCGGGACAATGACAGAAAGATTTTTCACGGAGTGAGGATAACTACGGTCCTGACAAATGGGTCAAGAAATTCTCCGCCTTGCAAAGCACAATGCCTCAGAAATGCACTCGCAAATGAGCGCCAATCCCAATTCCTTCGCTCTGGCGCAGGGTTTCACGTTGCGGAAAACATACATCCCTGTTGTGCAATTCCTTCGATTGCACTACACAAGCAGCCGATGAATCGATTAGCCGTCTGGGTTTGTGCGCTTTTTTTGGGATTGCTGCTGACGGCAAACGGCCAGCAGCGGCCGCAGATTGAGCTGGGTAGTCCTGAAAAAGACGGGGACGACAAGGTGCCGATCGATATCTTCGAAATCGAGGCCTCCTACGTTTTCGAAAGCGATCTGAACCACGGCGGGAGTTTCGGCAAACAGGACGAGATCCAAAACCAGATTTATTATGCCCGCCGGTTTGAGATTGAAGGGCGGTGGTATGCGCGCGCCGGCCTGGGTTACAGCCGGTTCGATTTTGGAAATACCGCTGCGCCGGTGCCGGTTCATCTCCAAAGCGCGGCGGCAGTTTTCGCGGTCGAGTACATGAAGGGTGACGACGTCGGCGCGATGCTCGAAGTGCGTCCGGGGTTTTATACCGAAGAGCACATCGGACTGAACTCATTCGATTGCCCGATCACGCTGATCCGGTTTTGGATATTGAAGACGGACGAGTTGTATTTGCTGACCGGGCTGAATTACTCGTTTCTGCGCGGCGGTGCGGGGGTTGCGCCCGTACTCGGTCTGGTGTGGGTGCCGTGTAAAAAATTTCACGTGATGTTGGTTCCGAGCGAGCCCCGGGCGGTTTACCACGTGAGCAACGAACTCGACCTCTACCTGGGCGGCGCTTTCGAGGGCGGCTCGTTCCGAACCGACCACCACGACGAGTACAAGGGCATCCCGCATGTCGAAAAGTTGAGCGGCACCCAGGTGGATTTTAGTGATTATCGGGTGGGCGGCGGCATCGTTTGGACGCCGGTTAAAAATGTGGACATCGATTTGGCGGCGGGTTGCTCGATTCAACGCGCCTTTCTTTATCATCGCGCGGGTGAAAATTATCGGACCGATCCCTCGCCGTATGTGCGGATCCAGATCAAGGCCGCATTTTAAGACTCTACGGTAGCGACGGTCTAGCAGGTCGCACCGTAGCTTGGCGAAGGCGGAAGACGCTCGCATTAAGTCCCGCGGAACCAGCCATCGAAATTTTGGCTGGATAGGACGCATTTAAAAAAGGCGTCAACTTCCGAACCATTACGACGGTCACAGACCGCGGATACACGTTAGTTGAATATTTCGCCGAGTTTGCGAGCCAGATTTTGGTCGCCGCGAATTTTCAGCCGGCCGGTGAGGTACGCCCACCAGCCCGCCAGAGTTCCATTGGATAATTCTACCCAATCAGCGTCACTGGCGACGAACGTCACACCCGGCGACTGGATCCGGCCACGACCCATCTTGCATTTTGCGTCGTCGACCTCGACCCACCACAAACCGCCGTTCGGCCCGCTCAAATCAAATTGGAATCGGGCATGCACTCCTTTCGCCCGCTCCGCATCAAATCCGCGCCGCATGGCATCGAACACGTCCTGCGGCGTCGCACTGTTTCCGGGTTTAGAGGCGACTGCGCCAGACGCGCTCAGAGTCACAACCAGCGCCACCAGCAAAATTCCCAATTTCATCTTCACTTTTAGAAATACACCGTAGCCAGGGCAACCATCTGTCAGCCGTGCGGGTCAGGTTATAAGCTACGACCAACCCTGCCGCATTCTCGCTCGATTTTCTCAACAAAAAATAGGGCCCATCCAACGTGAGGATACCCGCCGCCACCGACCGTCCCTTCTCTATTGCTCAATCCGTTTCAACAGAAACGCGGCCCCGGCAAAAGTGATGATACAACCCGCAAACAGGACCAGCAGGTCTCGGATATAAAAGGAGAGGGCCGCCTGATACATGTTCACCAACCGGAATGAGCGGCAGAAGTAGGTGAGGGGAAAAAATTCGGCGATCCCACGAATGCTTTCCGGCAATTGCTGAAGCGGCGCAAACGCGCCGGACAACATGAACACGGGCAACAGGAAGAAAACCGAAAACTGAATCGCCTGCGTTTGCGTTCGCGAAAACGCCGAGATCAGCAATCCCAAGCCTAACGAGCAAAGCAGAAACAACACGCAAATCAGAGATAACATCGATAAAAACCGGAATCGAACATCGAAATGAAACCTCGCCACCAGCCCGACGACCGCGATCAGGCAGATCGAAATGGCGAGATAAGGAATGACTTTACCGATCACAATTTCGGCCCGCTGCAAGGAGGTGACCAGGAGTTGGTAAAGCGTTCCCGATTCCCGTTCTCGTGCGATGGTGCAGGCCATCAAAGTAACCGTGAGCAGCTGTAGAATCAGACCAATGATTCCCGGCACCACGTAATCGATGTAACGCAGCCCGGGGTTATACAGGATCCTGGTGTCCGTCCCCCACGATTCCATCAGCGAGACGAATTGTTTGCGCACTTCCACCCGCAATTGTTTGCCCAGTTCGATCACATCGTCGGGAAGATTTTCCACCAGATGATCGCGTTGTTTCATCTGAAAATCGGCGAGGTTTTTCTTCACCTTGCCTTCGAGCCGTTCGCCGTTGTTGTAGTCGCTGCCGTCGATGTACAAGATCACGGGCTGAGGATCGCCCGTGAGCAGCGAGTCGCTCCAACCCGGCGGCACAACCAGCGTCATCATCACTCCATGGCTTAACAGGTCTGACTCGTTAGTGGTCTCCGGCGGGGCGGTCCGCCACCGAAATGTTTTGTCCCGGGAGATAATGTCTACGAATTCCTGCGCTTGAGGCGCGGCGCCGTCGCGGTTGATTAATAATGCCGGAACGTTGGTGATGTCGGTCGCCTCAAAAGCGTGGCCGAAAAGCAAAGTGAACAGCGGCGGCAAAATCAGAATCACCCACAACACCCGGCGATCCCGGTAAATGTGCAGAAACTCCTTTTTGGCGACGCTGGCGATCGCCCCAAACGATATTCCTTTCATTCTCGGTTCAAAATTGCGTCGTATCTCTGGGAGTAAGCGGTGAACACATCCTCCATATCCGGCTCCACTAGCCGGCTGCCGCGCAACTGCAAATCGGGAAACGGCCAGTTCGCTTTCCATTTTTCGATCAGTCCTTCGGGTTCCCGCGCATAAATCCGCAAGCTGCCGCTGCGTAACGAGATGCCGAGGACGTCGGGAAGAGTTCTCAATTTGGCCAATGCTTCCATTAAGGGGTTGATATCCAGCTCCAGTAATTTCTCGCGGAAGTTAGACTTCAAACCTCGCGGCGAAGATTTCGCCAGCAAACGGCCGCTTTCGATAAACCCAACCTCGGTGCAACGCTCCGCTTCGTCCATGTAATGGGTGGTAACAAAGATGGTTTTGTCTTCGTGACTCAAATCGTAGAGCAAATTCCAGATTTGCTGCCGGTGAACCGGATCAAGGCCGGAGGTTGGCTCGTCCAAAAACAGCAGCGGCGGATCGTGGATGAGCGCGCAGCCCAACGCCAGCATCTGCCGCATTCCGCCGGACAAACTGCCAGCGGACGCAGTGCGCTTTTGTTCCAAATCGGTGACGCCGAGCAAACGTTGCAGACGCGTCTCCAATACCGGACCCGGAACGCGGCAGGCGCCACCGAAGAATCGAAAATTTTCTTCGACGGTCAGGTCTGGATAAAGACTGAATCGCTGCGCTACGTAACCGAATTTCGAGCGCACTTTTTGCCGGTCTTTCCATGAATCCAGACCATCGACCATCGCTTTCCCGGTCGTCGGCCGGGTGAGCCCGCATAACATGCGCATGGTAGTGGTTTTGCCGGCGCCATTCGCCCCCAGGAAGCCAAAGATGGTGCCCCGGTCGATCGTCAAGGAAAGGTCGGCCACGGCCTGGAGCTCCCCATAGCTCTTGTTCAATCCGTCTATCACGATCACTGGTTGGCTCATTGCGGGAACCTTATTGCAATGGAGGTCGCGCCTTTGCAACTATCAGCCTTCAATGCGTGGTTATCGCGCATCGGAACCCGAAAAATGCGACCCAGCGTGACCCCTTTGCCGAGAGTGACTTTCATCGGTGTCCCAGCTACGCCGTGGCCGGCGAATTCGTACTCGCTTTTAGGGCGTTGCCTCTGGCAAGTTCGCCGGCTCCATCAATGTGTCGCGTGCAGCGTATTACCATGACCAGGCACCAGCCATGAAAACGCTTCGATTGCGAATGTTTGTTGCTTGCATCGCAGCCCTGGCAATCTGGCTGCCGGCCACGGGGCGCGGACAGCAGGTCCACATCGAAAAGGAAGTAAGAATCGCGCAGGTTGAAGGCGCGTCCTCGGGCAACAACTGGTTTCAGTCGATATTTTCGAGCGGCGAATGGGTAGCCGAGGAAACGTATGTGGCGGAGGGGGACGTTCGCCGGGGGGAACGCTCCGTTCGCGATATAACTGAACACAACACCATTTTGCGGTTGATCCTTACCCCGCAGATCTCGGTGGGTGTGCTGCGGTTAGGCGTGGATTGGGAACGGTTCAGTTTCGACATGCCCAGCGGGTCACCATTGCCTTCCGCCCTCCAGGCGCCCTCGTTGGTTCTGGGCCTGGACACCCAGTTCACCGATTCCATTGTGGCACGGTTCGAGGCCAAGCCAGGGTTTTATGGCAACAACAATCTCGAGTGGGACAGCTTCAATATGCCGTTCATCGCCGGCGCGACTTATATTTACAGCCCGACATTACAGTTCATCGCCGGCGTTAGCGTAGACGTGGAACGGAATTTCCCGGTGATTCCGGCGGCCGGCATTCGCTGGAATATTCACCGGTTGTGGGTGATCAACGGCGTTTTGCCTACCCCCCGGATCGAGTTTGCCGCGAGCAGGAATGCAACGGTCTACCTGGGAGCGAATATCAAACAGGTGGGTTACCGGATGGACGACCAGTTTGGATTCACTCATGGCAATCCTAATTTGAACAATGCCATCCTGACTTACACCGAAGTGCGCACCGGCCTCGGAATCGATTGGAAATTGGATCCGCTGATTTCAATTTCCGCGGAAGCGGGCTACCAACCGTATCGCGGCTTTGATTTCCACCGGGCGGACGTCAACTTTCGCGAAACCGGCAGCGCGCCCTATGGCATGATTTCATTCCACAGCTCGTTCTGAGCGTGGCATGGCATCATTGCGAGCGGGTCATTCGGTCCCGGCTGAAATTCGGCTGACCGTGATCAGGGGTAAACCGCCCGATAAAATCGTCTCGTTAGGCCGGCCACATTACCGACGTCAAAACGAAACAGCCCGTTGGAGTCAGCGGTGACGGTTCCCAGATCGGAAAACTCCGTCAGCAAACTCGGGCTCGACTGAATTCTGACCGTCAGATGGGGCTGCGTTTCACCGGTGATGAACAGGTTCGGGCTGATGAACCGGCCGCTTTTGGGGCGGGAAATCGAAGTAATTTTCAGGCTAATCGGTGAAGGCTTGCACTTGCCTGCGCTGCCGGCATCGAAGATTGCCTGAACTTCAGAGGCCGTTAGGGCCCGGTTAAAGATTTCGGGTTCATCGATCAGTCCGTTAAACAGCCGGGGACCGAAGAATGGTTGATTGCCGATCTGCAGCGGCTGATTGCTCTGGCCCCGGGTCAGGTTTTGGACGGTATTAACATTTTCCAGCGCGCCATTGACGTAGATGCGCAGGCCGGTTGCGTCCCAGGTGCCGGCAACGTGATACCACACGCCGGGTTGGATGACGGTGGTGGACGCAACCTGGTTCCCGCACTGAATATAAAAGCGGAAGCGGTTGTCCGGGTCTGCCTGCAAGTCGAAATCCTGACACGAGCTGCCCTTGCCGATGATCTCCATCACATGATTTGCAGCGGCTGGCGTTTGATTGAAATAAACCCAGGCATCGAGGCTTCCCGCAGTTGTGGGATCCTGAGCAGGCACGGCCGGCGCCTGTACGAACGCATCAACCCCGTTTAGCTGGAATGCCTGGCCGACCATTCCCGGAGCCAGGCTCGCTCCTCCCCGCAACGTGGCGTGATTGACAATGTTACTCAGGTCCTTTGCGTCGCTATCTCCCGGATACCAGCCGACAAGATTCGGAGGCGCCGGAGTACACGAACGACATTTTCCGGCACTACGGGCGTTGACGATCCCCTGGATCTCGGCTGCCGACAGGGCGCGGTTGAAAAGCTCGACCTCATCAATCATTCCCTGCCAGGCAAAGGACGAATGGGTCACGTTCTGACCGATCACCACCGGATCGGTGGTCGGGTCGATCGCGCCAGTTTGCGGCATGCTTGCGACTTCGATGCCGTTAACGAAGATGCGCATCATGGCACCGTCATAGGTTGCGGCCACATGCTGCCACAAGTTCGGCGTGAGCACGGCCCTGGTGCCAAGCGAATGGTAAACGCCGCCAATCATGATCACGAACTGGAGGCTATTGTCCGACGCGAATGGTTGAGCGGCTGTTTCAAACACGTAACCGCCGACGTTCGAGGGCGACCGCTTTTGAATGATGGAACGGCCGTGGCCTAACGATGTCGGATAAACCCAGGCATCAACCGTCATCTGGCTGCCAATGTTCTGATTTGGATTATGGGGGACGACCACCTGGTCATCGACGCCATCAAAGGCGAACGCCTGCCCCACCAGGCCCGGACCGAAGCTAGTGCCGTTAGCCAGCGTTCCGCTGTTGTTATGGCCGCTCCGATCAAACGCATTTCCATCGCCCGCCAGCCAAATGGTTAAGCCCGACGGCGCGGGAGTGCAGACGCGGCATTTCCCGGCGCCGCCTGCCCGAAAAATGGATTGAATCTCGGATTGCGTTAGCGCCCGATTGAAAATTTCAACTTCATCGAGCCGCCCGCCG
>DATFCK010000385.1:0-2160 GCA_035253185.1 Chthoniobacterales bacterium
ATCGTCAGCTTCGATTTCCGCCAGACGGCTGGGGCGAATCTTGGTCATCCGCGCAGCCTCGTCCAGAGTTAGTCCGCGGCCGACGCGTGCTTCCTGAAATTTCTTGCCTAAACCTTCGATCGTCATTGGGGGTAATGGACCGGTTAGACGGCAGCATCGAGATCGACCAAAATCTCGCGCGGTTTGGCGCCTTCGCCGGGACCCAAAATACCGCGCTGCTCCAGAATATCAACGATCCGGGCGGCGCGGGTATAACCGAGGCGGAGCCGCCGCTGCAGAAGCGAGGTAGATGCGCGCTTTTCCTGCCGGATGATCTCAAGGCATTTCTCAACCAGTTCTTCGTCCTCCTCGGTCACGTCGTCAGTGGCAGCGCTCGCCGCCTCCAATTTCTCATGCATGGAAGCGTCAAACGCGGGCGGGGCCTGAGTGGAAACGAATTCGACCAGGCGGCGGATCTCCTCGTCGGTGACGAGCACACCCTGTGCTCGAATCAGCCGCGAAGTGCTGGGCGGCAAATACAACATATCGCCCTGGCCTAACAATCGATCGGCGCCATTCTCGTCCAGGATCACCCGGCTATCGATTTTGGACGCGACCTGGAACGCGATCCGGCTGGGAATGTTTGCCTTGATCACACCGGTAATAACATCTGCCCGTGGCGTCTGCGTGGCCACGATGAGATGAATACCGGCGGCGCGGGCCATTTGAGTAATTCGAGCGATCGCGCTTTCCACATCGGCCGGCGCGGTTTGCATCAAGTCCGCCAGCTCGTCGATGATGACCACAATGTAGGGCATCTTATCCGGAATAACGAGTTCGTCGTCCCGCGGCACTTTGATGTGGGGCGAGTTTTCAACTTGCCCTTTTTCAGAATTCGCAGATTGAAAACTTGCGCCACTGTCTTCCGCATCGGGCTCGCTCTTCTTCGTCGGCCGGCCGTTGAACGAGATGATGTTGCGGACGCCGACCCGGGCGAAAATCTTGTAGCGGCGTTCCATTTCGTCGATCAACCAGCGCAACGCCAGCAGCACCTTCTTGGGATCGACCACGACCGGGAAGGCGAGATGCGGCAGCGAATTATAAACCTGCATCTCGACCACTTTAGGGTCGATCATAATGAAACGGAGCTCCTCCGGTGTGAACCGGAGCAGCATGCTCGAAATGAGCGCATTGATACAGACGCTCTTGCCGCTGCCGGTAGTTCCCGCCACCAGCAGGTGCGGCATTTGGGCCAGATCGGCAATGATAGTTTTGCCGTAGACATCTTTGCCTAACGCCAGCGGAATCCGGGCGCGGGTTCTAGCCTCTTCCCAATCGTTTGATTGCATCAATTCGCGCAGGGTGACAGTTACTTTGCGCGGATTCGCCAGCTCGATTCCCACGGTGTCTTTGCCCGGAATGGGAGCCAGGATATTGATGCGCTCCGCCCGGGTGGCCCGGGCGAGATCTCGCTCCAGACTAACGATCTTATCCACCCGGACGCCTTTGGCCGGATAGACTTCGTAACGTGTGATCGTGGGGCCTTTCGTAATATCGCCGGGCGCTACCGCGATTCCAAATTGGCCCAGCGTTTCAATTAAAATTTGCTGCACCCGTTCCAGTTCCGCCGGGTCCGCCGCCGTTCGGCCTTCCGGGTCATGTTCGTCGAGCAGATCGAGACCGGGCAGAACGTAGTTGTCCGATTTCCAGTCCCGTGTTGCCAGGCCGCCGCCGGAGGACGCTTTTTCAGTGCCGCCGCGCAATTCGGCCAGCGTCGGCTTGCGCGGTTTCCGCGGTTCGTTAGGCAAGGCGGTGGTGTCGACCACTTTCGGCTTCGGTCGATTGGCCAGTTCCTCGGGGGTGATAAATGGCGTGGCCGGCTCCGCCACCGGCGCTCCCTGTTTCTTCAGCTGTCTTTCAATGATGCGTCGTTGCTTGGCCAGATGTTTCTGGCTGATTTCCAACTGCCCCTTGAGATCGGAATTTCGCAGCTGTCGTTGCAAACGCCACTGGTTCGCTTTGGTCAGACCGTTCTTGCAGGCCGCGACGGTTTGGCGGACCAGATGAATCGGTCGAAGCCCGGTCGTTAGGATTAAACTTGCCAGATAAATGCCGCCCAGGAGCACCAACGACCCCACTTTGCCCATCGAGCTGAGCAGAATGGTGCGTCCCAGAAAATAG
>DATFCK010000386.1:0-14986 GCA_035253185.1 Chthoniobacterales bacterium
CCCCTCCGGTTCCGGAGCCATGACGCTATACCCGTCGGACGCTTCTCCCCAGCCCAGCATCTCGGCATGAATCGGCACGCCGCGCCGCCGGGCGTGCTCCAGTTCTTCGAGAACGAGCACTGCCGCCCCGCCTCCCACCGCAAAGCCATCGCGCTTGCGATCAAATGCGCACGGGCTGACCCCCGGATCTTTTTGTGTCGTTAGGGCTCGGGTTACAACGAAAGGCAAAATGCTGAACAAGTTGGCTTCTTCAGCGCCCGCCACAAAAACGATGTCCTGACGATTTGTCCGGATTTTTTCGAAAGCCGCGCCCAGCGCATGGGCGGAGGACGCGCAGGCACTGGAGAAGCCGAGCGAAGCGCCTTTGATTCCGAAAGCAGCGACCAGGTTCATGTTTACGGTACCAGCGATACCCGCGACCATAGCCATTGGGTTGGTGCGCTGCGGCCCTTTCTTCAACATGGTGTCGAGATACTCGTAGGTGAGCCAGGGCGAGCCGGCCGACGCGCACATTGCACCGGTGCGTGGATTTGAGACCAACTCGGGAGACAATTTCGCATCGGCGATCGCCTGTTGCATGGCGCAATAGGCGTAGACCACGTTGGGGGACATTGAGCGCAATTCTCCCCGGGGAATCTGGTAGCGATCAGGATATCTCCATTCGTCCGAGCGCAGTTCGGGAAACTCAAATCCTTTGACGGTTCCGGCCAGGCGCACCGGCACGCCAGGCCGATCGAGTTCGGTGAGGTATTCGATGCCGGTACGTGCTTCCTGCAGGCTTTTCAGAACCTCGGCGCGATCGTTACCGATACTCGTAATCAGACCGAGCCCGGTAACAACAACGCGTCGGGAATTATTGGAACGATCGTTCGACATTGCCGAGAATCTATAGCATCAACCGCGGTCCTTCACGGCTTTGTCGCGGCGCCGATAATTCGCGGCGGCATCAGCAACTCGACCACCTCGATTTGATGCATATCTGCCAGGAAAACTTCCTGAAACGCCTGTGCGCTGAATCGATAGTAATCGCCCGGAAAATTGTGCACGTTAAGGGTGAGGGTGGCCGCAAACAGGTGTTCATATTTTTTTTGTAGCAGAGATCCCACCAGCGGAAGGTTGCGGGCCACTCGCTTCGCCCATTTCTCGCCGCCACCGCGCCCGTATCCGGGCGCGCCTAACACCACCAACCCGCCGCGGCGAGTAACGCGGCGTATCTCCGAGATGGTTTTCCAAAAAAATTTATCGTGCTCGAGGGTGGCGTTACACAAAACGGTGTCGAATCGCTCGTCCGGAAATTCCAATGCATTTCCATTTCCCTGCAAAATGCGGATGTCGCCCAACTCGGACGCACCTTCCAGGTTGATCCCGATCTTTTCCTTCGCGTTTCGGAGGGCGGGTAAGGTCAGGAGCGTCCGGGGGGAGGGCATGGCGCCAATCTCAAGTACGGCGCCGCCCGCCTTCCGACGGGCGCAGATTTTGTCAAATTGTCGATAAACTTGGTTGTGCATTCCTGGCTTGACTCCCTTACGGTTGAGCGGGAGCGCGGGCCGACAAGAAATCCCGTTGAATGAGTCACGCAACTGATAACACCTTAACGATAATCCGCGAAGAATTGCGGCCGCTGGGCCCGCCCATCGTGGTGTTCAACAAATCGCACTCCGGCAGCCGGCTGCTGGCCCGACTGATTGGGAACGCCGGCGTATTCATGGGCGCGCACCAGAACGAGTCTAACGATTCCTGGGATATTCTGAAGCTGGTGGAATACCTCGTTAGCCGGTATTATCCCGACTACAGTCCGCTGTGGAATCCAAATCAACAGGTTGATAAAACCCTGGCTGACTTGATCCGCGAGGTCTTCGCCTCCCATACCGAAGGCCTGTCCCGGGGCGCAGTGTGGGGATGGAAATTGTGCGAGACTGCTTACATCCTGCCGGTGCTCGATTTTCTGTTCCCCGACGCTCGCTACATCCATTTGATTCGGGATGGACGCGATGTCGCGTTCACCGATCATCGGGCGCCGAACCGCCCATTTTGGAAAAAGATTTATTTCAATACCGACGGAATCATGGCCTGGCGTGGACTAAAATTTCACAACCGCGATTACGCGGAGCGCAGCCACATTTATAATGCGATGCATTGGGCCAACAGCGTGGCGGTGGGGCGGGCCTACGGCGCAATGTTACGCGAGCGCTATCTCGAAGTTCGTTACGAGGATCTGTGCGAGTCGTTCGATACCGCCGCCACCCGGATACTGGAGTTCATCGGCGCCTCCAACATTCCGGCGACGATCGAAAAAATGAGGCGCTCGGTTTATACCAAATCGGTTCATAAATACCTGCGACAACCCAAAGAAAAAGTTAACGACGTAGTGGAAATTGTGAAACCACTTCTGCTGTCGTTAGGTTATCTCAAGCCGGACGGCCTGCTCGATGTCGCTCGCGCCCGGGTCCGCCCATCCAAAACATTTGACTAACGGGCGCGCTGTAGACGGGGCCCGATCAGAAGAATCGGGAACAATCCGAGAATCGCGAAGGTAGTGGTGTGATGTCGAATTACCTCAACCGACAGGACTTTCCCCATCAGGTCGCGGCCGGTTAGCGCCCCAAACAGGACATACATAACGAGCAGGGCAATCATCCAGCCGGGCAGGGTGCCGCGTTTGATCGCGAGGGCCGCGATCAAATAACAGGCGGGCAGAATATGAACGCAATGCTGGCCCCAGGTTATGGGCGAAAACAGCAGCATGAGCACGCCGGCGAGCGCGAGTTCCCACAAGATTCGAGGATCGTTCCGGCCTGCCACCGGCCGGCGGGCCCACCACAGGAAAATCGCCAGTAGGGCGAACAAAACCAGGTTTACAATCCATCCCGCGGTCACAGGTGACAGATTGAAATATCGGAGCGGTGGCGGCTCCCAAATCCGCGAGGCGACCCGGGGAAGATGCGTCAGATAGTGCATCAAGGCCGGGCGAAACGACATATTGGTGACGCGATAGACTTCGTTAGCCTCGAATCCGGTCCCGGTTCCTGCCATTCCATGAGTGGCATTCGACACCCACTTCTCCATATGAAACAGCCAGGACGCCGGTCCCTGCCAAACTGCCGGTAAGACCGTGAAAAACAGAACCGCGGCCATCGTGCAGATGGCCAGCCGCCATTGACGTTTCCAAACAAAATAACCGAGAAAAATGGCAGGCGTGCATTTAATCGCGATCGCCAGCCCCAGACTGATACCAGCCGGCAAATCGCGTCGCTGTGTCCAGAGATAAATGCCTAACCACGTCAATGCCGCAATCGCGGTGTTGAACCCAAGCTCAGCCTGATCGCGGATAATGAAACGGCAAGCCAGAGCCGCCGCAACCGCTCCCGCCCAAAAGGCCTGGCTTGCGGTCAATTCAAACGCGGGACGAATCAGCCGGTACAACGTCCATAAAAACAACAACAGGGCGGCCACGCCTAACGGGTAACAAATTGCCTTCGCCACCGGCATCGAGAGCAACGCCGTGGGGGCGAAAACCATTCCCAGGATTGGGGGATAGGGGAAATCCGCGCCGGTCTCATACAAATATCGCCCGGCCAAAAAACGGCCGCCGGTTCCCCAATGAACCTTGAAATCGCCGTCGTCCGGACGAAACACTATCGCGCGGGCCGCACACAGGATTAAAATTAAGATGCCCAAACCGATAACGACCCGTCGCAGCAGCGTCTCGTGTTTGGCGATTGCAGGCGGAATACGCATTACCTTGGCGCCCAGGAACTGTACACGTTTCGTTTTGCCAAACGCAATGCCGGAGAAGAACGTCCACAACTGACGCCGACGATTGCTCCGGGGGGGTTATCGGTCAGGGCGAGCTCGCCGGAATGGCCGGCGAGGGCGCGACCGGTTCCACCCGGAAAAGCGTGAATCGATCGGCCGGGCTCTGCTCTTTTCGGCTCTGCCGGCTTTCCGCAATCACATCGACGCGGCCCAGCGTCGTTAACCGCGCTTCGTCTCGTTTCCGCGAGATAACATAAAACGGCCCGCCTTTGAAACGGTTCAGGTGGCGCGGATTCCAGATCCCCTGCGGCGGCGGCTCGACGTAAAATAGATGGCGCGCGATCTCCCTGCCCCCGGTGGCAAACAACGGGACGTTAGGCGGCACAAAGCCGCGAACCGATTTCAGGAAAATGCGGTCATCCCGGGACCGATCTCGATCGGGCAATATTTTTGCGTGAACGAACATGGTTCCGGCGACAACCAGGGCGACACAGGCAGTGGCAATTCGAGTCCCAAAGCGCAGAAGGCCGATCGCGCAAAGCGGAGTCAACGCACACAAGGGCGCAATAATGTAGTGATGATGTTTGCCGCGAAATAACGACAGCGCCACCAGCGGGGCCAAGGCCCAGCACCAGATGAAGCGGTCGGGCGATTCCGGCTGACGCCAGGCGCGCTTGAGCGAAGTTCCTGCCGCAACCAGTAACGCCAGCGTCCATGGCAACAGTTGCCAGGGTGGAGTCGTTAGGTAATACCACCACGGCTGATCGTAGCCAGGCCCGCCTGTCGCCCTTTTTGTAATCTCCATTTCCCAAAGCTGGCGCACCTGAGGACTCTTAAGCGCGGTGGCCACCGGCCACGCCAGCGCGATGGCCAGGCCCAGACCCAGGCCAGCCCAGGAAATGAGCCGGCGCCAAGCCGCCCCATCACGTTTCAAAATCAAAAATGCCGCGCAGGGAACAAGAATGAGCACCGGACCGAAACCAAGTCCTTTGGCCATGTTGCTCAGTCCAACAACAGCCCAAAATGCCAATGCCAGATGTCGAGACCGGGTCGGAATCGACGTGCCGATTGCCTGGAGCCGCACAAAAAGGAACAGGGCGAGAACCACCAGAAAGGCGAGCAACATGTCGGCCTCGACGAGTCGCGCATAGGTGATGAAATACACCATGGTCGTTTGCAGAAACGCGGTGAAAACCGCCGCGCGCGCACCGAACCATCGCAACGCCAGCATGGTCATGATGATGACCACCCCCACACCGGCCGCGGCGGAAGGAAATCGCGCCGAGGCTTCGGAGAACCCGCCAAAAATCCTGGCGGAAAGAATCACCAGCCAATGCAGTAGTGGCGGTTTCTCCAGCCACAGATGATCGCCCACCTTCGGAATCAGCCAGTCATGATCGAGCGCCATTTGTCTGGCGCCGCCGGCGACATAAATTTCGTGCTCGGTTAGGGAGCGAGCCCCACCGAGATTGAAACAACACACCGTTCCGACAACCGCCAGGATCAGAATCCAGGCCCGCCAGCTCAATCCGGCGTTCGTTGATTGAACATCTGCGTTGGAAGCTGATCCGGTCTCAGTAGTCAAGATGATACACTTCGCGCAACCGCGCTTGCAGCGGTTCGAGATAGTTAGACCTGGTCACCGCGCCTGACGTTTCTTCGGAAACCGTCCGTGTCTCTTTCGCCATCCGCGTTCCATACCACGCGTGAAAAACACCGGCGGTCACCGTAGGAAAACGGGGATGCCCGACCGCAAACCGTTCGCACCGTTTGATTGGATAACCGATTACCCCTACCCCGGAATCCAACAGCCGGATGGTGGCGGCTTCGCCCGTGTCCAAGTCGGTGCCGGGCGGTTTTCTCAAACTAACGGGATCCCCGAGATCGGCTTTATGAAACGCCATGAAATGGGGGTGAATGTACCAGCCATGCGGATTGCTCTTGTGCTTTCCTCGAAAAATCGCGCCCGCCAGACGATGCGTCGAATCCAGCCGATCGACCGTCAATTCCAGCCACGACCCATCGATTGGATGAGCGTCGGAATCGAGCAATACAATGTAATCATGACGAGCCGTGCGCGCGCCTGACTCAGCCGCTTCGCCGTGACCGTGCCCGCG
Source organism: Chthoniobacterales bacterium (assembly GCA_035253185.1). Lineage (GTDB taxonomy): Bacteria > Verrucomicrobiota > Verrucomicrobiia > Chthoniobacterales > UBA10450 > DATFCK01. Next base: position 5,874 of record DATFCK010000386.1, read on the forward strand.
CCGGTTGGCCTTTGCATTGATTACCCGCACATCCGGCTGCAGGCCTAGCCATTCGCGGGTGCCATCCCGGCTTCCCCGATCAACCACCACGATCTCGTAAGCTCGCGACCCGACATTTTGCCGAACTTTCTCGACCAGCAACCGCATAAAAAAGTAAGTATCGTAGCTGACGGTTACAATAGTGACGGGTCGGGACATTCTCGTTGTTTACCTTGGCCGAATTTGGAGCTAAAGAATGACTATGTTGGCAGCTCAGGAAAGCATTTCTACGGCGGTTCTGGATCATTTGTGCTCCGAGATCGAGGCAACCGAGCTCTGTACCTGGCCTTATTCACATTTCTACCTGGACAAAGCCTTTCCGGAGCATGTTTTCAAACGGATGCTGGAATTATTGCCTCCCGCACCGGCCTATGTAGCGGACAATCCGCGGATCCACACTCGCGATGATGGATTGGTGACCCGCAATATTCTGAGCCTCTCGCCCGTCGGGTTGGAACGTCTTCAGGAGCCGCATCGCTCATTCTGGAGCGAGATCGCCGAGCCGCTCTTTTCAACCAGGCTTCGCCAGGTGGTTTTCGCAAAATTGTCGAAGGATCTGAGCCGGCGTTTTCGTTTGCGGCCCGATCAACTCGATTCCGTTCCCGCTTATCCCAAACCCGCGCTGGTCAAAGACCTGGGCGGATACGAGATCTCGCCCCATCGCGACACGCGTTCCAAAATTGTTACCATGCAATTTTATCTGCCGGAAGACATGTCAAAGGCGGATCTCGGGACTGCGGTGTATCGCCAGCGATTATTCCGACTGAAAAATCTGGTGTCACTGAAGAACCGGTTCGAAACGGTCAAGCAGTTCTCGTTTGCGCCTAACAGCGGTTATGCATTTGCGGTGGGCCAAAGGAGCTGGCACGGGCGCGAAACTGTGCCAATGGCTTCCGGCGAACGCAATTCCCTGATGCTGATCTATTACGCCCAACCGGGCAAAGGCTGGTAACGGGCCCGCGGATCGGACAGCGCGCTGCGACCGCCACATCGAACTAAAAGGAGTCCGCGAACTTGCGGCTTCCTTCCCCGAACGTCCGGTGTTCTAACTTCGATCTCTCATGATCCGGCGGATCATCGATATTTCTCATCACGAAGATTCGATCGACTTTGTTAAAGTCGCCGGTGCCGGAATCGTCGCCATCATCGCCAAGGCGTCTCAGGGTACGAGCTGGGTTGATCCGGCATATGCGCGATTCAAGCGGGCGGCGGCGCCGCAAAAGTTTCTGTGGGGATCCTATCATTTCGGCACCGCCGCCGATGTGGAAGCGCAGGTAACGCATTATCTGGCGACGACCAAGCCTAACAACAACGAACTGGTGTGTTTGGATTTTGAAAAGAATCCGGCCGGCTCAACCATGACCCTGAGGCAGGCGCGACAATTCGTTAGACGCTTTCGAGAACGCACCAATCGAAGGCCGGTTCTTTACGGCGGCGCCTGGTTAAAAGAACAATTAGCCGGCAAAGCCGATGAGCTGCTTTCTCAATGCCCGCTCTGGATCTCGCAATATGGGCCCAAGCCAATTCTTCCGCCGGGTTGGAAGAAATACGCGCTTTGGCAATACACTGACGGGAAAGCCGGCCCTGCACCTCGCGAAGTAAACGGAATCGGTCCATGCGATCACAGCCAGTATGGCGGGACGATCGCTCAACTGCGCAGCAGGTGGCCATTCGGGTAACCGGCCCCGCCGAGCACTGGGTCTTGAGTGTAGCCGGCACCAATCAGTGCTGACACGGCGGTGGTCTGAAAGGTCCCGGTTTTTTCCTTCACGCGCCCCGGCTGAAAAATGGGCCTGATTTTATACTTAAAGCGCGTAATTCTGGCTTGCCCACTGCTTCTACTGGCTATAACTTGACCCGCGGGTCCGGCCGCCCGCCCAGCCGTCATACACATCTAACCAAAGGAAAAAAGGGGGACCCATGATCTCGAAATCTACGCTCGCTGCCATCGCTGCCGTTTCACTCTTACCAATCCTGGCCTACGGCGGCGCCGTAGTCCGTTCGGCCTCCGGCTCGGCCCCGGCAGATATCCAGGCTACCGTTGATCAGTTCCGAACCGATATTTCAGCGGGCGGTGGAGTTAACGCCCCGGGGACCGGTCCGTTTGCGACCGGCCGCCGGGAAATCAACTGGGATGGGGTTCCGGATACCGTTGCCGATCCTAACCTGTTTCCGGCCGATTTTTTCAACAACAACAGCAAGCGCGGCCTGGTTTTGTCTACTGCGGGAACATCCCTTTACGTGAGTGCCGACAACAGCAATCCCACTTCAACACCGGTTCGTTTCGGCAGTGTGAATCCGAACTACGTAACGAATTTTCAGACCTTCAGCGCCGAGCGGCTGTTCACCGCTCTCGGCAGCAACGTGGTCGATGTATCTTTTTTTGAGCCGGTGAATCCGACCGCAGAGGCCACTACCAACGGCTTCGGCGCGGTGTTTACCGATGTCGAAATCGCGGGCAGCACAACCATCGAATATTTCGACGCCCAAGGTCAGTCGCTTGGCGTGTTCGCGGTGCCGGTCAGTCCAAACGGCGGGTTATCTTTCCTTGGGGTATCCTTTGATGCCGGCGAACAAATTTCCGGAGTCCGAATCACCAGCGGCAACACGGTTCTCGGTCCGACGAATAACGACACTCCAAGCGCCGATGTGGTTGTGATGGACGACTTCATTTATGGCGAACCGTTCCAGGACGCTGACAACGACAACGTGCCAGACAGCCTGGACGATTGTTTGTCGTCCGATGTGCGGCCGAAGGTGGATGTGAATGGCATGCAGCCGGGCGTCACTTCAATTGATAACAGTGTCAATCCAAACGGCTGCACCATTCAGGATCTGGTGAATGGTTGCGCCGCCGGAGTCCGAAACCACGGCCAGTATGTAAGTTGCATCACGCACCTGGCAAACGACCTGCGGCGAGCGGGCACGATCACCAAAGGCCAAAGTAAAGAGCTGAAGACAGGCGCAGCCCGTTCAAAAATTGGCAAGAAGGGTGGCCGTTAGAAGCTGTCGCTGGTAAGAAGAATCACTTCGTTAGGGTGCTATTGATCGGGAGCTTTGAACGGCTCGCCGGTTTCTTTTCCTGGCGTTGATATCGCGCGATTGTCGAACATGGTGCGCTCTAAAGCACTATGTACGCAATCAAAGCCGAGATCAGCGATCCCCACGCGAAGACATTCACGTTTACCGCCCAGAAAACGATGTATGGCGGAAAGCATATCGCTAGAGGCGATACGATTTTCATCTTTGCCAGCGAGAACGAAGGCGGACCGGGTCTGATCGCAAAGGGCGTAGTTACCTCGGCCAAAGCGATCCCTAAAAAAGCCGGGATAGCCCGGCAAACGCCGCGGGTCAGCATCACGGTTACGCGCACCGGGCTGGCGAAACGGCGGCTCGGGCGAAAAGAGCTGAAACCTTTCTCCGATTGCGACGACGATCGCCCTGAAACCGAGCTCAATTTCAAATACTATCGACAGGCCACCAACAAGATTGTGGGGATTTCGGAGAAGGCCGCCGGATTCCTGCGCGGATTCTTTTAACTTGAGAACCTGGTTGATGCGCCCTAGGTCGCATCCGCTAATCAAACCGCGGGCTAATGGAACCGGTCAGTGATGATATCGAGATAACGGTCAGAGACATGAGCGTGGCGGTTCCGTTCTACGACAAGTTGCTTCCCCTGCCCGGTTTTGATCTTAAAACGTTAATCGACACCGCGGGTTGATGTTGATTTCATCCCGAGAATGAATTCCAACAACCCTGAGTTCATCGGCGAGATTGCGCGACAAATCGCGGCGGTTAGCGCGTTTCTGGGGGGGTTCGCCGCGACCTTTCTTGGTATTTTGCTTCAATCCCAAAGCTCCCGGCGCCATGTGGGCTTGGCGGCGGGTGCGGCCGCGGTGGCTTCGGCTCTGTTTATGGTTGCGGTGATCGCCGGCACGCTCGTTGCCCTTGCGGTTAGTCCGGCGGCGCCGAATAACTTTGCTACGCCGGAATTCGTGCCGTGGGCGCGCCGTGTGTTCCTGGTTTCGTTTGCCCTCGGGATTTATTCCAATCTGTTGAGTCTGGGACTAAGCGGTTGGATTCGTTCGCGGTGGTTAGGCATGGTAACTTCCACCGCCGCGCTGCTGTCAGGCATGGTCGTATTTACCTTTGTCAGGTTCGGATAGCCTGGGTGAATCGACGCGCCTGAAATTCACAGGTCAACCATCGGAAGCCTCGGGACTATCCGGCCAGCAGTCGAACGTTCAACCCTAATCGGCAGTGTCACCCTAACCACCATGGACTTCGGTGTATTTCGTTTGGAGGAACCCAATCACATCGCCGATGGTGCGCATGTTGCGCAGGTCCGCATCTTCGATAACCAGATCGAGCGCGTCCTGAACGTCGAGAATGATTTCCATCATGGTTAGGGAATCGATCCCTAAAGTTTGAAGCAGTGTTTCCGGGGTAGCCTGATCGACGATCGGCCGGCGGTCCTCGTGCACATAGCGCCACACGATGCCGCGCACGATTGTGGGAATCAGCTCGATATCACCGCTGCGCTGCAACTCAACGATCGCATCCGAGGTTCCCTCCCGGCAACGCCGGAAAGTACGCCGAATGTTATCAGCTTCCTCCTGGGTGGGTGGACTGCGCATAAAATTCGTCTAAGACTGCAATTGGCCTGGCATTGTGATGCCGTGTAAGGGCCGCCGAGTCAACCGCCTCTGCAATTCCACAAGAAGTTTTGGACTGCAACCATATGGTCGATGCCTCGGCAATGTTTCACATAATTTCGCTGGAACCGTTATGGTAATAGCGTTTGGTTCCGGATCGGTAAAAGTAACAGCCGTTCGACAGCCGGCGGGATCATCGTCAGACCCAAGATGGCTCTTCCAAACAGGTTGACTGACCTTGTAGTTAACGCCGGGCCATAAGCCTTCGATCCCCGCGTTCAAATCACATTGACCACCGTCTGTGCGGGAGAGAACCCCGGCATTTGGTCGAACCAGCAGTAGCCCTCCTGCACCAGAGTCAATACCAGTCGATACTGGCCGGGCTCCGCCGGCACCTTCACCTGAGTCGCGACGTCGCCGCTTTCGGTGGGAGAAATTGCGAGCGGAATGGGGCTGCGGACACCGTCGAAAACATACATTCCGCCATTCGCACGCAACCAGTGATAGGAGACGAAAACCGGTGCCGGCGGAAGCGATGCGATATACGAGCGGGAAGTATTCGTTAGGCGGACTCGGATGCAGATGCTTCCCCCGACTGGCGCTTCGCTTGGCCAACATTCGACTCCGACGGAGAACTTCGCATGCTCCCCCGCCGGGAGTGGTTCGCATTGCAAAAGCGACGCGACGCGGTTGAGATCAATCGGCGCAGCTGACGCCAGACCGTAGATGTCGGTGGCCGCGGTCAGCTCGCTCAAAGAATACTTCCGCGCCAGGTTTCCGGCTGGGCTGTCCGGATTCGCCACCCACACCAGCACATGCCGGAAAAACCGCCGAAGGAAACGTCGCAGCCGCGCAGGCGATTGCTCATTGACATGCAAGAGCAGTTCATAACGAGTCCGTGGTTCCGCGGCGAGATAACCGCCCAGCTGCTGTACCGCACGCCGGCGGCGCGGATGATCGCGTTTGTAACGCCACAAATTGGGTGCGGTATAAATGACAAAGACGCCATCCGGCTCGACCGCCCGAGCGACGAACGCATAAAGCTTTTCCAGCTCCTGCGGCGACAAGTGTTCGATGAGATTGCTCGCCAGCACCGTCCCGAATTTTTGCTCCGACTCCAGCTGGCCGACATCACCGCAGATGAAATTCACGCGGCTCAAGACCTCTTCCGAAGCGTCGCGCATACAGCTCTTCGCTAGCTCGATCGCCACGGGCGAATGATCGACTGCTGTCACCGAGCAACCGCTGGCAGCGAGTTGATAAGCGATTTCACCGCGACCGCAACCGAGGTCCAGGACCGGGCGGCCGCGATGGTGCATCCGCGCCAGGACGAGCAGCGAAAGCAGGCGAGAGGCATCCACCCGCTGGCTGCGCGAGCGGCGAAAATCGCCATATCCACCGTAATCGTTCAGGCCATCATTCGCGTCGTGAAATTCGGTGATCTGCGCACCAGGCGTCGACGGCGCGGTGGCAGCCCGCCTAACGTATGCGTCTTTAACGCGCAGTAGTAATTCGCCGGCATAACCGGGAATGACGAACGCGTACTCGAACACATCGTCGTACTTGAGAAGAAAATCGTTCGCATTGAAAAAATTTTCCGGCGTCCAGAAGTACCCATCCAGTAATACCCATCGGGCTTGTGCCACCGCGCGGCGGAGATCGTGAAATGTGCCCGCGCCATCCTGCTGCCCATCAACATGCACGAGGTCGTAGATCCCTCCCGGGAGCCGGGCCAACTGCTGGGTATCAGCCACGATAAACTTTGCGTTACGTCCGCTCGTGATCCTCTTCGCCCATTCCAACGCACCGACTTGTCCGCCGAACGTGTCGATGTCGAGATCGATCCCAACGAAGGCGGCGTCCGGTGCGGCGTCGAGAAATGAGACCGCCGAATATCCGAAACGCACGCCGATCTCCAAGATAGAACGCGGCTGCAGCACCGCAGCAATCGCATGCTTAAGCCGATAATACGGGACCCATTCCTCGAAGTGATCTTGCAACGGGTCAGCGGGATTCGCGTAACGGCGAAAATCAAATCGACTCTGTCTTGCCGTCTCGAGAATTTGTTCGATCATCAATTACGCAACCATTCGAAGCGTCACCTTTAAGCCAGCTTGCCCAGCTGGAACCGAAAACGCGCTATTCGATCTTCCTTCAACGATAATGAAATTCGCGTCTGCTAACGAACAAGCCTCGCCAAACAGTTCGTTGATCCGTGAACCGGAGACTACTTGGTGAAATTCCGATCCTGAGTGACGAGAACATCACGGATGACTTCGCCGTGATCAACAAATGGAGATCGTGCTTGTGGTGGCCCAGGCAAAACCTGGCGAAATCGCCTTGCTCGCACGGCATTCGATTGAAGAAACTCAGCGGATCCCGCCAATCGCGTAGAGCGCCGCTTCAGGGCTACAGCATGTTGCGTAACTGGTTCGATAAAGTCCCTTTGCATTTTGCGTGGCGATGATTCTTACAGCAATATAGTGTCTGGCAAGGCCGTAAGTTGGTCCCAGCTGCTCTGACAAATCAATTTCAATCCGCCAACCGACAACGCTCAGACCGATTATCCATGATCGAATCGAACAGCTCACGGATCAACGTCAACGAATTGATGGAACGAACTCGTGCTGATGCGACGCAGCGGGTCGGTTCGGCTCCGGCGATACATGTGCGACCAGTTAACCTGGGCGCGCAGAAGCTTGCCACTTTGCACGATTTACTGGAACGAGCACGGCAAGCCACCATGGTCAGCAGCCGAATTCCGAGATTCATGCGGCCATTTTTTAGAAAACAGGGTCGTTACAACAGTCTTTTGATTCAAAGTGTAATCCCGCTGTTCGAGACTGTCTCCGCGCTGATCCGTTTGCAGGAAGGCATACTCACCGATATCCGGATTCAAAAAGCACGATTGGCTGACGTGACTGATCAGCTACACAATATCCAAGCTGACGGAAGTGTGGCTCGCGACCAACTCGCGGATTTGAGCCAGAAGATTGTTGGTTTGGGCGAGCACACCAATAATTTGCAAAAACTGTGGGATACCACCCGCGCAGAACTGGAAACTCTCAAAGCCAAATCAAACGATGCGGAGGCGATCGCATGGCGGTTAGACGAACGGCAGATTTCAGATGCTGCCTTCTTGAAGTCAGAGCTGCATCTTCTTAACCGTCGGCTATCGCAGGCAACGGCTGGATCAGACGCTGAAACGCCAGTTCAAGGCGAACGTCGATCGGTGGCGGACCATCACTTGGATGGCTTTTATGTCGCGTTTGAAAATCGTTTTCGAGGCAGTCGGCAAATGGTAAAGCACCGGGTTAACATCTACCTCAAGGACGTGCTCGATTCCGGTCTCGGCCAGGCGGAAACTCCTATTCTGGATCTGGGCTGTGGACGCGGTGAATGGCTGGAAGTTGCAGCGGAAAATGGCCTGACTGCGTCGGGTGTGGATTTAAATGCCATCATGATCACTGAATGCCGCGAACGCGGCCTTCAAGTCGCAGAAGGTGACGCTGTAGAACATCTCAGATCGCTGCCGGCGGAAAGCCAGGGAGCCATCACCGCATTCCATTTGATCGAGCACCTGGAGTTCGAAGTTTTGGTTGAGCTCTTCCGAGAAGCATTTAGGGCGCTGCGGCCTGGAGGTTTGGTCATTTTTGAAACGCCGAATCCGGACAACCTTTTGGTGGCTAGTAATCGATTTTACACCGACCCCACTCATCGCCATCCGTTACCGAAAGATTTTGTCCGTTTCACACTCGAGTCGGCCGGTTTTAAAGATCTCGTTATCCGTCCGCTACATCCGGATCCCGATGCTTTACCCGAAAATTGCGGGTCGCCTGAATTGCGCGATTACTTTAATCGCCTCTTCCATGGAGAGCAGGACTACGCCGTCGTCGGACGGAAGTAGCGACTCGGTGGCCTAACGATCCGAAGCAGCGTGAAGGTAGCCCTGTGTCACCAAGGTTTTGCAACTGGCGACGCCATTGGCAACGACATAGCTGGCATGTATCGGCTGCTGGAGAAGCTGGACTTGGAGCCGGTGGTGATTTGCGACTGGCATACCCGAAATCACGGCTTTCGGATTTGCAGAGCAGCCGGGGCTGACTGGAGATCGTACGATTTAATCGTCTATCATCATAGCCAGTACTGGCAGGCCGGTGATGAACTTCTGCGAGAAGCCCAATGCCCAATTATCTTCAAATATCACTGCATTACCCCGGCCCATTTTTTTCAACCGTATCAACAAAAGTTCTACGACGTTTGCCGGCGAGGAAAAGAACAGACGAAAAGTTTCCTCAAGGCGGATTCATCCACCTGGCTTAGTGACTCTCATTTCAACAAAGCTGAGCTAATTCAAGAAGGCGCCGACTTGGAAAATGTTCAGGTTGTTCCGCCATTCAATCAGGTCAACGAGCTCCT
>DATFCK010000387.1:0-6556 GCA_035253185.1 Chthoniobacterales bacterium
TTTGGATTCGGCGTCCAAAGCAGCGCGGCAACACTCAAGCGCAGCGCAGTGCGCCCGGACGGGCTCAGTTTCGGAATGCGGGACTGCTGCGCCGCTTTGGCTATTCAGGTCGTCTCAATTATTGGTCACGCCTGTTGCCCAGAAATTCCGGGCGTTAGACGCGGCGGTTTTAAGTCGCCTACTTATTCGGCGAAGCCGACCCCGACGGTGATGCATGGTCGGGTTTCGACTGAAATTCCTTCTTCAACCGCTCGTTCAACTGCGGCAGTTCCTTTTGCCGTCTACTTTCCGATTCCTGCCGCAATTCCTGCTCCAGTCTTCGCCGTTCCTGACGGTAACGAAGTTCAAATTCCTGGCGGCCCTTTTGATCGAGCTTCAGGCCTGATTGTCTTATTGCTGAATCGACCTCGGTTCTGATCTGCTGCTGACGCATCCGTTCGCGTTCACGCAGGATTTGTTGTTGCTGCGGATTCATCCGCAGCCAGCGCTCGGCGTTGCGGCGAAACATCTGACGATCGCGTGGCGAAAGACGCATGGCGGGGCTATGCATTGAATGTGGCCGTCCCATTCCGTTGCCTCCTCCGCGTCCACCACCACCTCCGCCGCGTCTACCTTGGGCGAAGCTGGGCTGGGAAATGGCAATCAGCAGCGCTGCTATAACGAAGAGTTGTCGTCCCACAGGGCGTTTTCGTCAGAAGCTAACAATTCCTCCAGGTCGGCGACAACGTCGTAATCCTGGGGATCAATTTGAGCCACTGGATCCGATTGGTTGATCGCTGCCAATTCGTCCCCGGCCGGAACACGCGCGACGAATACCCCAACAATCAGCGCTACCGCCACCGTAGCCGCAGGCACCAACAGCTTCAGCCGAAACCATTCAGCTATCGAGCGAGCCCAAACCGGCTGCTGACGAACGGTACGCACCACGTTTCGGGCAAAAAATGGGGACACCTCGGGCGTCTTTGCTCGCCCCAGTAAATCCCACAATTTCTCGTCGTCTACGCGCTTCATTGCTCCGAAAGATTTAACTCACCGCACGGGGGAAAGTTGCGCCTCTAGGGCGCCCTTGCCACCTAGGTTTCAGCTGCCTCGAGGAAACCCTCGAGCTGCCGGATTCGGGTGGGATGCCGCATCTTGCGCAGGGCCTTGGCTTCAATTTGGCGAATGCGCTCCCGGGTCACGCGGAACTGGCGTCCTACTTCTTCAAGCGTGCGACTATAGCCGTCTACCAGGCCGAAACGCTGCTCGAGGACCTGCCGTTCCCGTTCGGTTAGGGTTTCGAGAACATCCTTGATCTTCTCTTTCAACAGCACAATGGCCGTCATGTCGCTCGGATTTTCCGCGCCTTTATCCTCGATGAAATCGCCAAAGTTAGTTTCTTCGCTCTCGCCCACCGGCGATTGCAACGAGATCGGTTGCTGCGCCATCTTGAGCACAGCTCGAACGCGATCGACCGGGAGCAGAATTTCCTCGGCCACTTCCTCCGGGGTAGGCTCGCGACCGTATTCCTGGACCAGCTGCTTTTGCACCCGCATCAATTTGTTGATCGTCTCGATCATGTGGACCGGGATACGAATTGTGCGGGCCTGATCGGCAATCGAACGCGTGATCGCCTGACGAATCCACCAGGTGGCGTAGGTTGAAAATTTGTAACCGCGGCGGTATTCGAACTTCTCGACCGCCTTCATCAAACCCATGTTGCCCTCCTGGATGAGATCGAGGAATGACAATCCGCGATTGGTATATTTTTTGGCGATCGAAATGACCAACCGCAGGTTGGCCTCCACCATTTCGGTTTTTGCCCGCAACGCCTTCCGCATCCAGTTCTTTAAGTCCTGATACTGCGCGATGAAGTCGTCGGCCGTTAACCACAACGCCTTTTCGATGTCGTGAATCGTCGCCGCCGGAGATGATTCACCGCCCGCTTTGGGTCGTTTCCCATCGTCATCCTTCAAATGAACGAGCGAGCGATAATGTTCGTCCGCCAGATGAACGAACTCTTCGGTAACTTTTTGTTTGAAATAGAATTTCGGATACAGCCGTTGGAGCGCGGCTACGATCTTGTCGAATGCTTTTACCTTCTTGGCATCCTTGCGACCGGAACCTTTGATCAGCTGAGCGTATTGCTGGGCAACATCGTCGCTTAACGACTCGACCTGTTTGCACAGGCGCGGCAACATTTTCATGTAGCGCTCACGGCTCTCGATTTTCTTGTCGAGAATCACGCGGTCGAAACGTTCCCGGCCTTCCGAAAGTTTCTGGGCAAGGTCGAGATGAGCCCGGGCAATGAAGCCGAATCGATTGATCAGCTTCTGCACCATGTTTTCGGCTTCCTCGATTCGCTTGGAAATTTCGACTTCCTGCTCGCGAGTCAGCAATGGCACCTGACCCATTTGCTTGAGATACATGCGGACCGGATCGTCGAGGATATCGAGTTTAGCCTCGGTCTTTTCTTCTTCCTCTTCTTCGCCTTCCTTCTTTCCGCCCTTAAAACTGTCGACCTCGGACGCTTCGATAATATCGATCTCCATCCGGCGCAGCCGGGTGAGTATTGCGTCGAGATCATCGGCGTCGGTCATGGCGTCCGGCAACGCCTCGTTAAGATCGTCGAACGTCAGGTAGCCCTGTTCTTTCGCGAGCTTGATCAGCTCACGAATCCGAACCTGCAATTCATCTTCCGATGGCGATAATGGCGGCATCTTTGCGCCATTTTTTTCCGCGGCCTCGTTGGTTGAACGGCGGCGAGTTTTGACTAACGACGTAACGCGTTTCGATTTAAAAGCCGTGATCTTGGATTTTAATCGAGAACGGGTCATTGCTGGTTGTTTGCCCTGACGCTTGTCAACGCGCCGCGGGGCTGCCGACTTCGCCGGCGACCGATCGGCTCTCCTTCTTTTCGACTGCCTGGCCAAAGGTTGCTCGGTTAAGGTGACGTGGCGACGTTCGACACTGCCTGGTGCAACGACAGAATAGCTATCGTTGTGCCGGGACAGGCGAAAACTGAGAAACTTCGTGGAGCTGTTCCCGCAGGTCAAGGATTTGTTTCTGCAGCGTTACCACCTCTCCGGTGCTGAGTTGCGGCAGCCTCATCCGGCTTTCGGCTGCTTCCAGCTGGCGACGAAGGGCCCCCTGGCGCAGCCCCCGCCACCATTCCTCGGCCACCGTTCCGGCGTTATCGGGAAGCTTTTGCACCAGCCAACCCGCCACAATCGATTCCTGGTCAGGTGATAACGTGGCCATGAAGGCGGTCAGGGATGCCGGGTCGCCGGGACGAATGTTGGCTTCCAAAATGCGAGTCAGCAGTTCCGAGCCGGGCGTCTGCGCCAGCACCTCCTGCCAGGTTTCTCCGACCAAAAAATTTCGCGCCGCTTCATCCCGCAGAGCGAACAGGCACAGCATCGCAATATCGTGCCGGGGAAGATTTAGCGGCCCAGAGGATGTCGCCTGCTTGGCCGCATAAACGCGGCGATCGGGCCGCGGAAGCAAACTTTCAAATTCGGAGGTGGACACGCCGAGCCGCGCGCTCACTTTACGCACCACTTCTCCGCGCAGCATGGGATCGTGGACATGCCCCACGGTTTGAGCGAGATTTCTTGCCAGCTCCATTTTCGCGCCTAACGAGCCCAGATCCGTCGCCGCCGCTTCCCGTTCGATCCAAAAATCAAAGAAATCGCGAGCGGCTGCCACCCGCTGCTCAAAATCGGCCTTCCCGTTTTTTCTGACCAGCGAATCGGGATCTTCACCAGGTGGCATCTCCACCACCCGAACGATCAGGTCATTTTGCAGCAAAGCTTCGAGCGATCGTTCGGCCGCTTTCTTGCCGGCCGCGTCCGCATCGAAACAAAGCACGACTTCGGACACAAAATGTTTCAGCACCCGGGCCTGACTTTCGGTGAACGCAGTGCCTTGCGGCGCCACCACATTTGTGATCCCGGCTTCAAACAGCGTGATCAGATCCAACTGGCCCTCACACACAATCGCGCAACCGGTCTCAATCAATGCCCGCTTCGCTTTGTGTAAACCGAACAGGACATTTCCTTTTCGAAACAGCGGCGTCTCCGGCGAGTTCAGATATTTCGCAGCCTCGGCATCGGATTGAAGAATGCGGCCGCTGAACGCAATGACTTCCCCGTTTCGGTGATCGCAGATCGGAAACATGATCCGGTCACGAAACCGATCGTATAACTCGTTACCCGGTTTCTGTTCATCACGCGGGCGCGCCAATCCACTCAACAAAATCTGACGACGATCGTAACCCTGTTGCAACGCCCAGTTTAGGAAAGCATCCCATTCCGCCGGCGCATAACCGAGCTGCCAGTTCTTGGCGATTCCCGAATCGATGCCGCGGTTCTTCAGATATTCGCGGGCCGGTGCGCCGATTTCGCGCTTAATCAGGTTGTGATGAAACCATTCTGCTGCTTCGGCATGCAACTGGAGTAGTAATCGACGCGCTTCATGCTGCCGCTCTTCATCCCCTCCGGCGGAGGAACGTTCTTCAACCACCGGAATGCCGACGCGGGCCGCCAGTTTTCGAACCGCTGCTGGAAAATCGATGTGCTCATAATCCATCACGAACCTGAAAACACTGCCGCCCACTCCGCAGCCGAAGCAATGAAAGGTCTGCCGTTGCGGACTAACATGAAACGACGGCGTCTTTTCCTGATGGAAAGGGCAGAGCGCCTTGAAATTGGCTCCGGCGCGTTTGAGCGGGAAATACGAGCCGATCACCTCCACGATGTCGTTGGCGGCGGCGATTTGCTCGACGGTTTGTGAGGGAATCGTTCCCATTTACGTTTCGATTTTTCGCTCGTTCGTTTGGAGAAGCGATGCAAAACTTACCCTGCGCTTAGCGCGGCAGGCGCAGCTTCAACTCTAGCGTGGGGCAACGTCCCAGGTCAGCGGTTTTTTTTTGCGCCGTGGGCGCGATTCAAAACGGCAAATAAAACAGCGACTTGGAGTGTGACAATCATTGAGTCGCGCTTTCAGCGCTATCAGGTGATAATGATACGGCTTTCCTACAGCATTGCGGTCGGCTGTAATTGAAGCTGCGCCTTTGGCGCTAAGCATTTACAACGATTACCATGTTCACCCAGCTTCCGAGCATGACCAGAAAACTCTGGTTGTTTAGCGCTCTTTTGTTTTTGCTACTGGTCTTTACGGCGCAGGCGCGCCAACCCGAACCGATTCGGAGCGGCGATGTAGTGGTCGTGCCATTGCAGGGAGAAGTTTCGCAATCCCTGGTGATGTTTCTTCGACGCGCGGTCAAAGCGGCCGAGAACGCGAATGCTTCGGCCATTGTGTTCGACATGAACACTTACGGCGGCCGGCTCGATTCGGCCGAGGAGATTACCAATATCCTGAACCGCACCAAAATTCCGACCTACGTCTTCATTAATAGTAATGCCGGCTCGGCGGGAGCCGTCGTTGCCCTGGCCAGCAAGCACATCTACATGGCGCCGGTGAGTGCGATCGGCGCTGCCGCCCCGGTGTTATCGACTGGCGAAGACCTGCCGGTGACCATGCGCGAGAAAACCATCTCCTATTGGTCGGCGCTGATCCGCGGATCGGCGATTCGAAATGGGCATAACCCGGACGTGGGCGAAGCGTTCATGAACAAGGATAAGGAGGTGAAAATTGGCGACCGGGTGGTGCACGCGAAGGGCAGTCTTCTCACTCTCAACGCTCAGGAAGCTACCGAAAAAATCGGCGGCAAGCCGCTTTTGGCAGATGGAATCGCCGACTCGGTGAACGATCTGGTTGCCAAGGCCGGTCTGACAGGGCAAATCGTTAGGCTGGAGCCGGCCGGGTTCGAGCGGATTGCATTCTGGTTAACCGCCCTGGCTCCATTACTGTTGCTTGGTGGAATTCTGGGCGCCTACCTCGAATTCAAGGTTCCGGGGTTCGGTTTGCCGGGAATCGCATCTGCAGTCTGTTTTACCTTGTTTTTCCTCGGCCATTACCTGGCCGGACTGGCAGGCTGGGAGGTCGTCGCATTGTTTATTCTCGGCGTAGTGCTGGTGTTGATAGAGATCTTGTTCTTCGCCCATTCCACAATTGTGTTCGGAGTCGTCGGCGTGTTTCTAATGCTGGCGTCGATTCTTTGGGCAATGATCGATCGTTATCCGGGCGAGAAATTCATACCCAGCGTTGATATGTTACTGGGGCCTCTGGTCAACCTGACAATTGCGATTGTCGCTGCCACCATTGGCATCGTGTTGCTGGCAAAATATTTGCCGCGTACCAGCCTCTATCGTCGTTTTGCACTGGTTACTTCGAATCCGTCCGGACCATCGTTAGGCCATTCCGCGCAGCATTTCGCGAATGCCGTTCCTCTGGCCGCCGGGGCAACCGGAATTGCAGTCTCGATGTTACGGCCGAGCGGCAAGGCGCGATTCTCCGACCAATTGGTCGACGTCGTTACTGATGGCGAGTTTATTCCGGCAGACACGCCCGTCACGGTGGTGCAAACTGACGGGATGCGCGTGGTGGTGAAGTCGAGCGCACGCTGACAATGTCTTCCCGCTAGCAGCGGTCTGGGACCAGCGCGCTGCTAGCG
>DATFCK010000388.1:0-19371 GCA_035253185.1 Chthoniobacterales bacterium
AGACCTTTCTAATGCGAACCAAAGAGTCGGCGCACGATTATCGCTACTTCCCCGATCCGGATCTGGTGCCGGTAAAGACGGATTCGCTGGTCGAAGAAGTGCGCCAGCGTGTTCCCGAGTTGCCCAAAGCCAAACGGGCGCGGTTTATCGAACAATATCAGGTCAGTGCCTATGACGCCGGTGTCCTGGCGGATGATCTTGATCTGGCCCGATATTTTGAAACGGCGGCGCGCGACGCCAAACGGCCGAAGCACGTGGCTAACTGGATCCTGAACGATCTGCAAAGCGCGCTCAGCCAGGCCGGTAAAACGATTAACGATTGTCCGATCCCAGCCAAAGCGCTGGATGAACTCGTTAACCTGATCGATAGCGGAAAAATCAGCGGCAAACAGGGCAAAGAAGTCTTCTCCGAAATGTTCGCCAGCGGCAAAGCGGCAGCCGCAATCGTGAAGGAGAAAGGCATTGAGCAGCTGAGCGACACGGGGGCAATCGAATCAATTGTCGACCAGGTGATCGCGAGTAATCCGAAGCCGGCCGAAGACTTTCGCGCCGGAAACGCAGCCTCGTTAAACTTCCTCAAGGGCCAGGTGATGAAGCTGTCGAAAGGCAAAGCAAACCCGCTACTGGCCGGGGAGATTTTGGAACGGAAGCTGAAGCGTTAGCCTGAAATTGCTATTCAGATGCGCCTGATATTCGCGTTTGCATCCGTAACACCACGCTAAGCGTAGCCATGTCATCCCGACCGAAGTGGAGGGATCTCTCAAATGCGGAACACGTCACGCAAGTGGGCGAGATCCCTCGACTGCGCTCGGGATGACAATGCTTGAAATGCTTAACTGCTCTCGCGCAAACAAGATCATACTGAGTATCTGCTTCTACTGACGCTCAAACCGCGGCCAGGGAGCCGCTTCCTCTCAGATCGCCTCAAACGCGATCTTGAGGTCATCGATCAGGTCGCGCACATCTTCCACGCCCACCGATAGCCTAACGAGTGAATCCCCTACTCCCAACTTTTCGCGCTGTTCCTTCGGTACTGAGGCATGGGTCATCAACGCCGGATGGTTAATCAGGCTTTCCACGCCCCCAAGGCTTTCCGCCAAAGCAAATAAATGGGTGTTTTCGAGAAAACGTTTGGTGCCGGCCAGATCCGTCTTCAACACAATGGTTACGATCCCGCCGAATCCCCGCATCTGGCTCCGGGCCAGGTCATGCTGCGGATGCGACTTCAACCCGGGATAACTGACCGTCGCCACTTCGGATTGATCTTCCAGCCAACGCGCAATTTCGAGCGCGTTGGCGCAATGCCGCTCCATCCGCAATGCCAGCGTCTTCAGGCTCCGCATAACCAGGAAGCTATCAAACGCTCCGGCCACGCCCCCGACCGAATTTTGCAAAAATGCCATCTGATCGCCTAACTCCTTCTTGGGGCCAACCACCGCAACACCTCCGACCATATCGGAATGGCCGTTTAAATATTTGGTGGCGGAATGAATGACGATGTCGAACCCGGATTCTATCGGCCGCTGAATCCACGGACTGGCAAAGGTATTATCAGCCACGGAAATGATGTCGTGTTCGCGGGCGATTTTCGCGATCGCGGCCAGATCAATAATTTTTAACAGCGGATTGCTGGGCGTTTCGATCCAGACCATGCGGGTGTTTTTTTTGATCGCCTTCTCAAACCGGGTCGCATCAGTCAGATCCAGATAGGTGAAATCGAGATTGGCCGAGCGCTTTCGCACCTTGTCGAAAAGCCGAAATGTTCCGCCGTAAAGATCATCGCTAACGATAACATGCGATCCGCTATCGATTAACTCGAGGGCGGTGGACATCGCGGCCAGACCGGAAGCGAAAGCAAATCCGCGAGTGCCGCTTTCCAAGTCGGCGATACAACGCTCATATGCGAGCCGAGTCGGATTAATCGAACGCGAATAATCGTAACCTTTGTGTTTGCCCGGACTCTCCTGCACATACGTGGACGTGGCGTAAATCGGAGTCATGATCGCGCCGGTAGAGGGATCGGGTTGCTGCCCGGCGTGAATGGCCCGGGTAGCGAATTCGAAGTGCCTTTTCATGTGACGATGAACCTACCACGAAGCAGCCCAAGGCCAACTCACCAGACGGTTTAACCATAGAGATCGCAGAGACCACCGAGACGGGCTCCGCCGCAAGAAATACCCGTCAGAACTCTCCGTGACCTCTGCGTTCTCGAGTCCCGGGTACGCGGGAGGGGCGGTTGAATTCCCGTAACCAACGTTCCGTAGCGTCACCAGTATTCGTCGTGACAGTTAAGTTTTCGGAGAAACTGATAATACGGCCGACGCTCCACGTTCAATCGCGCTTACCGCGCTCGATTAACCAACCAATCATAACCCGCGGGAGTTGCCCCAGGCGGGATTGAAGCCGCGCCGTTGGCGCTATACCCCTCCCGGCCTCCGGCCCATCCCCCCATCGGCAAGATGCCGATGCCGGCTAAGAATACTCTCGACTAACCGGCACGGATGATTTCGGCATGTTCAGCCGCAAATAAGACAGCAAATCGGTGCGAGTGATGATGCCGAGAAATTTGTCGCCCTCCATCACGATTGCGACCCGTCCGCGATCGAACACGCCCAGCAGGTCGCTGATCTTGGCCCGAGGCGGCATCGTCTCCAGGTTACCGGTCATGGCGGTCGAAACCTGATCATTAAAATGGGTGGAATCGCGATGCACTTTCACCAAAAGATCGGATTCATCCAAAATTCCAACCGCGCGACCTTTGTCATCGAGCACTGGAACTTGAGAAACATCGGCCTGTTGCATCCGTTTGAACGCGGTCAACAAGGTATCGCCCGGTCCCACGGTAATGACTTCGCCCGCTTCATAACGATGCGAGATCAGATCGCTCAGGTCGCCGTGGGGTTGCCGATGGATGAAGCCCTGTTCAGCCATCCAGAAATCGTTGTACATTTTGGAGAGATATTTGTTACCGGTATCGGGAACGAGACTAACGACGCGTTTCGGCCTGGTTTGTTCCCGGCAATAACGCAATGCCCCGGCCACGAGCGTCCCGGTGGACGAGCCGCCAAAAATTCCTTCGCGCCGCAACAGCTCCCGCGCGGTGGAAAAACTTACTTCGTCATCGATTTCGTAGGCCTCCGTGACTAACGACATGTCGGCGATATCCGGAATAAAATCCTCGCCGATGCCTTCAACCGCCCAGCTCCCCGACTCCACCAATTTCCCCGTCTTAACGTATTCGTACAAAACCGAGCCGGTCGGATCGGCCAGCACCATCTCGATTCCACGCCGCGGTTTTACCCGATTAAAAAAACGGCCAAGTCCGGTTAACGTCCCGCCGGAACCGACGCCGACCACGACCGCGTCGACGTCATGCCGCATTTGCTCCCAAATTTCCGGACCGGTCGAGCGCTCGTGGGTTTCCGGATTAGCCGGATTGCCAAACTGATTGACATAAAACGCCCCGGGAATTTCTTCGGCCAGACGGGCGGCGGTGTCCTGATAATATTCAGGATGTCCGCGTGTGACATCGGAACGCACGATTCGCACCTCGGCCCCCAGCGCCTTGATATGCGAAATTTTTTCCTGCGACATCTTGTCCGGAATAACGAGCAACACGCGATAACCTTTGGCGCCGGCTACGAGAGCGAGTCCTAACCCGGTATTTCCGGCGGTCGCCTCGATGACCGTTCCACCCGGGCGTAATTTTCCGTCGCGTTCAGCCGCTTCAATCATCGAGAGCGCGATCCGATCTTTGATCGACCCGGTCGGATTCTGATTCTCCAATTTTAAGAAAAGACGACATTGTCCGGTGTCGAGTTGGGTAACCTCGACCAGCGGCGTGTCGCCGATGAGCGACAGGATCGCGGGCGGTTTTTTCGTGCCGAGATCAGGTATTGCGGACGTTTCGAGCATTTCAGTGTAGGACAAGCTTCCAGCTTGTCTTCTTAAAGGCGGAGACAAGCTGGAAGCTTGTCCTACTTTGTGGTCGCGCCCCGGCCCGCGCAGGACCGACTCGCCCCGGCCAGGCAGTTGGCCATTTTCCCGTCAATGATGAATGCGTCATACCGGTTACACAGCACTAAATCAAAGTGAGTCGCTCGTTAGGGTAATCGATCACGACCTTGTAATTCCGAAGAAAATTGTATCCGACGATTCCGTCCAGCCTGGTCCCCACCGCTTCACTGAGCACGGCGAAGAAATCGGCAATCACCACCGGCATATCGTCGACTTTGGCGCCACCCACCATAAACGAGCTAACGATACCCGCAGTGACAGCAACCTGCGCGCCTGCCGTCGTGCCCGCGCCGATCGGGGTGGCTTTAATCCGCAATCGCTTTGCCAGTTCGGGCGTGATCGCAGTCGTCGATGTGCCAGTATCGATCGCGAATTGGAATGGTCCCTGACGGTTCGCGTGCACATCAACCAGAATCAGAGGTTTCGCCGGACTCGCCAGGCGAAGCGCGATTTCCGTCTGGCCACCGCGATTAAATACGTCGAGTCGCCGCGGATCATCAAATCGAAGCTGATATTTCTCGTAGTCGATCGAGATTCGGAATGATTTTAAAAAATTGTAGCCGAGATCTCCGTCGATTCTCGCCCCTACGGTGGCGCCAATGTGTTTGAGATCGACGATACCCACGTCCACATCCGCCAGACGCGCGGTGCCAACGGCTAACGAATCGATTTTTGCCAGCGAAACCGACACCGCGCCCCCTGCGCTTTGACCTTGTTTCGATCCCAGCACTTTTACTTTCAATTTGTCAGCCAGTTCGGTCGAGAGCAGCGACGTTCCAGCGCCGGTGTCCAAAATAAATTCGAACGGCCCGTGGTCGTTTACTTCAACCGGAACAAGAATCAACGGTTGCGCGCCGCCGGCCAGATGAAACTGGACGGTGGAACTCTTAACGGGAAGTGATTCGGGTTTAAGCATCTCGCATTGACTAATTAGCGGCGGTTTTCTCGCCTTTGTGTGACCACGCCGACTCGGTATCCGCCAATAATTGTTGCAAAACCGGGAAGCGAATTTCGCCGTAATTCAGCGCGAAACGCAACTCGCCGCCTTTGTAAATCCACGTGCTCGGAATCCAGGACAAGGGCAGACCAATGAATTGTTTGATCTTGTTATCACCGGTGCGCGGACCGGGATCGGCCAGAACAGTCACGTTAGGTTGACTGGCAACTTCGAATTTCTGCAACATGGCGCGCCCGTCCTCGCCGCCGTTCCAGACCGAAACAAAATAGAATTTCACATTCGGGTTCTCTTTAATGAGCTTGGACCAACCGCCGGTCTTCAGTTCGGCCAGACAATTAGAGCACCACGGCGCCCACAAGTGAACTACAGTCGAGTGCGGAGCTTTAATCGCTTCGGCGACTTGTTGCTCCGCGGATTCAGCGCGGACCGAGGTGGCCAGGAGGATGGCCGTCACCGCGGCTAGGGCATGCTTCATTATGGTAAAACTATGGAAAAACGACCCGCGCTCAAGGCAGTGCGCCATTTGGTGCCCACCGGACCGTCTTGGGAGCACAGGCTGCCAGCCTGTTATCGGCGGCAACTGACGCCGAAATCGACGGCAACGATGGCGTTTTTTCACAAGTTCGCCTTGGCAAGGCTGCCAAGACCAACAGGCCGGCAGCCTGTGCCCCCCCGGAAACGATCCCGCGCCGCAGGCTGATCCGGCAACCCCCAATATCACCCGTATATTATAGATGCGGGCACAGCGCGGCAGTTGACCAGTCCCTCGAAAACGCCTACTGTTGCGCTCCCTCTCTCCAGGTGGAAGACGGTCTGGCCGCGCCATGATGGCGAAGGCGAATGACCGCGGAGTTTTCTGGAGTCGCCCAAGGAGCGCAAAATTATATATGGTACAGATGCAGGATTTGATGTCGAAGCCGATGCCCGATTTTCGGGAAGGGAGCATCGTCAAAGGACGCATTCTCGAAATTCGCGCTCGCGAAGTGTTGGTCGACATCGGCTACAAATCTGAAGGCATCATCCCCATTTCCGAATTCGATGACGTCGAAAACCTTGAGGTCGGCGACGAAGTAGATGTGCTGCTGGAGCGCCTGGAAAACGACGAAGGGATGGTTGTTTTGTCCAAGGAAAAGGCGGCCTACCGGCAAAACTGGAACAAGATTTCGAGCGTTTTCGAAGATGGCGGCTTGATCAAGGGCAAGGTCAAGTCGGTCGTCAAAGGCGGTTTGATGGTGAACATCGGCGTTGAAGCGTTTTTGCCGGCATCGCAAATCGACATCGTTCCGCCGAAAGATCTCCAGCAGTTTGTCGGCAACACTTACGACTTCAAGATCGTCAAGATTAATGACGACCGCCGCAATGTAGTGCTCAGCCGCCGAGAGCTGATCGAGCAGGAACGCAGCGAGAAACGGCAGAAGTTCCTGGAGAGCGTTAAAGTGGGAGATCGGGTCAACGGCACCGTAAAAAATCTCACCGATTTCGGCGCATTTATCGATCTCGATGGAATGGATGGACTCCTACACATTACTGACATGACCTGGGGCCGGCTCGGCCACCCCAGCGAGCTGGTGAAAGTGGGTCAGCAGCTCGAAGTGGTCGTGCTCGACATTAACAAGGAAAAGGAGCGGGTCTCGTTAGGCTTGAAGCAGACCCAGAAGAATCCATGGGACCAGATCGAAGAGCGGTTCCCGGCCGGCCAGAAAGTCAAAGGAAAGATTACCAATTTGGTGCCTTACGGCGCATTCGTGGAGCTCGAGGAAGGCGTGGAAGGACTTATTCACGTTTCCGAATTGTCCTGGACCAAGCGCATCATGCGCCCCTCCGATATTCTGAGCGTGGGCCAGGAAGTCGAAGCCGTCGTTCTCGGGGTTAACAAGGAAGAACAGAAAATCTCGTTAGGCCTGCGCCAGCTCGAACCCAATCCCTGGGATGAAATTGAGAAGAAGTTCACCATCGGCAGCCGGGTCAAAGGCAAGATCCGCAATATGACCGCCTACGGCGCGTTCGTGGAACTGGATGAAGGGATCGATGGAATGATCCATGTGTCTGATCTCAGCTGGACGCGCAAGATCAATCATCCCAGCGAAGTGTTCAAAAAGGCTGATGAAGTGGAAGCCGAAGTCATAGACATCGATAAGACGAACCAGCGGATCAGTCTGGGCATCAAACAGCTGAGCGAAGATCCGTGGAAGAACATCGATCAGAAATACAAGATCGGTGACCTGGTCACTGGAAAAGTGACGAAGCTGGCCAGCTTCGGCGCATTCGTGCAGTTGCAGGACGACATCGATGGTTTGGTTCACATCTCGCAGTTGAGCGAGGATCGCGTGGCCAAAGTAAAAGACGTGTTGAAAGTCGGCCAGGAAGTCGAAGCCCGCGTAATCAAAGTCGACAAAGTCGAGCGGCGCATCGGTTTGTCGATCAAGGCGGCTAACTACTCCGAGGAAGAGCTGCGTCGTGAATCCGAGGCGTTTGATACCTTACGTCCGGGCGAAGACATGGTCGGTTTGGAGAAAGCGTTCGCTGCGGCCGAGCAGGAAGATTATCGCCCCGGCGAATCGAAGGCCAAAAAAGAGCCCAAGAAGTAGCGGGTTCGTCGGTAGCGGCGGTCTATGACCGTCGCATTATACAGAAATTTATTTGTGAACCGTCTTTGGTTGCGGTCCGGCGATCAGTTTTGAATTCCGGGATCCTGGCGGATCGGATCCCGAGGCGGTGGTGCGGGCACAGGCCGATTCATCTCCCAGCTTCGTTAGGGGCAAGTGATGCCACGATCTTTTCGAATCGCGGATCGCCCCGCAACGGATCCCACTGAGGAAAAAGCTTCAATTGGCCATAGTTGGTCCGGCCGGGATAGCGCAAAGCTTGCTCCAGCTGTTCGATCGCCCGGTCCTTTTCCCCTACCCAAGCGTAAATGATTGCCAGGCGGTCCAGGATGGTAGAACCGTTGATCGCGTCTTTGCTGGGCGGCAGCAGCTCGACCGCGCGTTGCCCTTCGCGAATGGCGTCGTCTTTTCGGCCTAACAGCGCGTCAATTTGACCGAGCACGGCAAGAGCGGGGGCATAATCCGGCTGCCGATCCACGATGTTCTGCTGGATGGTTCGCGCTTTGGTAAGCGCTGCAATCCGCGCCGCGTCATCTCCATTGAGGTAGGCGAAGAGTGCTTCGTAAAACTCGCGCGGCTGTTGAAGCGCATCCGGGCCCAGGCTCTCCGCCCGCAAATCAGCCGCCGCTTTCAACCCGGCGACCGGATCGCGTTCTGCCATCGCCAGATAAATACGACTGTTGGCAATCGTAAACACTGATCCCGGGTTCTCCTGCATGAACTTGTCTAACAATGCGTGCATCGGCTTCGGATCGGCCTTCCAGGCAATCTGCAACTGCACCGCGGTAATCTGATTTTCGAAATTTTCGGGCTTGATGGAAAGGATCCGCTCTTCCATCGCGATCGCCTTCGCGAACTGGCGCATCACGCCGTAGCTCGTTGCTATTTGCTCAAGCATGAAAACATTGTTTGGATCGAGCTCGATCGCACGCTCCAGGTTGACCAGTGATTCCTGCCAGCGTCCTTGCCGGCGATCGATATAGGCTTTCAACTCCAGCGCTCGCGGGTCGTTAGGTAAGGCCCGTTGAGTGAGTTCGAGCTCGTTCTGCGCACCCGCGTAATCCAGCTTGCTGTAGAGGTGCGTGGCCCGCGCCAGATGGACCTCCGGAGCGTCCGGCTGGAGGCGGACCGCGGTGTTGACGGCCTGCTCGGCTAACCCGAGACGCTCAGACGAATGGTCTAACCCCAGCAGATACAATACATCGTGCGCGCGACTCAGTTTGCAATATGCCAGGACGAAGTTCGGATCGCGGGCAGTTGCTTTTTCGAGCAAGGCGACCCCCTGCAACAAATCCTGCTTCGGTGTGCCGCTCACAAACGATCGGTCCACCAACTGGCTTGCCTGGGAATAAAAATCATAAGCGGAGAGGTCGTTGGTCGGCTGCCGTTCGATCGCTAATTTTTCCTGAGGTAATATTTTCGCCTGCAATTGCCCGGCAATCGCTTTGGCAATTTCGGTTTGGATGGCAAAAACATCAGCCAACTCGCGGTCGTAGGTCTGGGCCCAGATATGTGCGTCTGTCCGCGCATCGATTAACTGCGCATTAATCCGAACCCGATTCACGGCCCGCTGAACGCTTCCTTCCAGGAGATGGGCCACCCCGAGTTGTTTACCGATTTCGCGCAGATTTCGTGCGGCGCCGCTCTTGTACTGAATAACGCTGGTTCGACTAATTACTTTCAGGTCGGCCACTTTCGCCAGGGCGGTAAGGATTTCGTCCTGGACGCCGTCGGCGAAATACGCGTTTTCCGGATCGCGGCTGAGATTCTCAAACGGCAAAACGGCGATTGATTTTTCGACCGCGGAAGTCGCGCGATGAAGCGAGGAACGAAATAGAAGGGCAGCAATGACTCCCAGCAAAATGAGTCCGATTGGAATGAGAAAGCGAGGATTTGAAAACCGCCAGGGTATGCGACCCGGCCTCGTGGCCTTCCCGGCAGTTTCGGCACATTTTTGTGGCGCCGCCGAATTTCCAAAATCGTCGCCGTAAAAATTCACCAGCGAGATTCGCTGACCATGCTTTACTTCACACTCGCCGATAGAATGAAGATATCCGTTCCAGCGCGCATAAGGTTCGAGATCTTCGGCCACATGCTTGGAGAGCAGAATGTGACCGGCGTCTCCGCAATTCATCACTCGTTGGGCAATATTGATTCCCGCCCCAGCGATATTCGCCTGCTCGTTCAAATCGGAGATTTCGTTAACGGGTCCGCTGTGAATACCCATCCGAACGCGCAACTCGGGATGTTTTTTTAGTTCCCGGCTGATTTCGGTCGCACAAATGACCGGCGCTTCCACACTATTTCGAAACACCAGCGCCCCGCCGTCACCCGCCGGCAAACGGAGCAGTTTGCCCGCGGCATCGGCAGCCCGGACCTGCTCGGTGCCACGGACGATTTCTTTCAATGTTTGCAGAGAGTCGGTTTGCTCATGCATGAGCAACTTCGAATAACCGACGATATCGATGAACAAGACGTGCCCAATCGCGAACTTTACGTCCGAGGAACGCTCCGACGCCATAGATCGTACTAGCTCAAAACTGCGCTCTTAACAGTCGAATTTCCGTTGTTTCCCCAATGTTGGGAAGAGGGAGCCCGGATTCCGCGTCTCTGTAAGCGACCGCCGAAGTAGACCACCGGCGCGCAGCAGAAGCACAATCCAGCAGCAGCGAAGGATTGTCAGAACTTATTATCAAAAGAAGGCGGACAAACATCGAGGATTGTTTTGCGTCAGATTGATATCCCGCTGGTAACGATTCGGCTTGCTCAGGGAGCGGCGATCTCCAGGTCGCCGGCCACTGATAATTTTTAGCGGCTGGGAAGCGGGTTTGATAATAGAGCCGCCAGCAGCCATCCGTCATCGAACTTTGGCCTGGTTAGCCACGACAAATAAAATGTCCATATGGACATTTTATTTGTCGTGGCGGATTTCCATTACGGTTCCATCTCGGTGCTGTCATTCCGGCTGCCGAATATCCTGTTAGGCGGCGACTGGGAGATGGCCGCTCGTTGAGGTCGCGCCGGTCAGTATCCGGCGACAGGCGGCGGAGCGGTTAGCTCAGGGGCAGCCAGTTCCCGGGCTGGGGAAGAGGCTTGGTTGCGCCGTTGAGCGACAAGTAGGTGTATTCCTGCAGCAGCCGCTCGTAATCGGACAGCAATTTCATGGCGTCGTTAGGCTTGAGCCGATCGCCTTTAATCGCGGCGTCCACCTGCGTCTTCAACAAGCGCATCAGCTCCACCTTGTCCCACTGCGTCATCGACAACACTTCGCCAATGGTGCTTCCTTCAATCACTTCCTCGATGTACCACCCCGATTCTTCGTCGGGATCAAGGAATACGTGCACTTCGGTAACCCGGCCGAACAAATTATGCAGATCACCCATGATATCCTGGTACGCGCCCACCATGAAAACTCCGAGATAATAAATTTCACCGGGCGTAATCCGATGGAGCGGCAGGGTCTCTTTCACATCCTGCAAATCAATGAACTTGGAAACCTTGCCATCGGAATCGCAGGTGATGTCCACAATCATGCCATTGCGATCAGGCGGACTGCTTAACCGGTGAATCGGCATGATCGGGAACAACTGGCCAAGCGCCCAGTGATCAAGCAACGACTGAAACACCGAAAAATTGCAAATGTACTGGTCGCCTAACGACGTTTCCAGCTGCTTCACTTCGTCCGGCACATAGCGAAGACCGCGGTGCATGTTCACAATCTGCTGGGCCAGCTGCCAGTAAACGGTGTCGATCTTTGCTTTGGATTCCAGATCCAGAAGCCCCAGATCGAAAGTGTGCTGCGATTCTTCCTTGATCTGCTGGATGTCGTGCAAACTTTCGATTCGATTGCCGCGACGCAAACGCTGTTTCACGTCCAGAATCTCCCGCACCAGCTTGTGATCCTTCTCGGTGGCTTCGACCTTGATTTTCGGCCCAGTCTTCTCAATCGAGCTAAAAGCTTCCACTACCAGTACCGAATGATGAGCCACGATGGCTCGCCCTCCCTCGTTCACGATGATCGGGTGCGCCACATTTTCGGAATCGCACACGTCCATGATGTTCCAAACCACGTCGTTAGCGTATTCCTGAAGCGAATAATTGGTTGAACTGTCGAAATCGCTGCGCGAGCCGTCGTAATCGACACCGAGACCGCCGCCGACATCGAGGTAACCGAGCTCGTGCCCCAGTTTAACCAGTTTGGCGTAGTATCTTGCCGCTTCACGCACCGCGCGTTTGATCGTGGAAATATCGGGAACCTGCGAACCAACGTGGAAATGCAGCAGCTTCAGGCAGTGCGAAAGCCCGGCCGCTTTCAACATTTCGCTGGCCGCCACCAGATTGGTAGAATCCAAACCGAACTTGGCGTTCTCACCGCCGCTGGGAGCCCACCGGCCCGAGCCCTTGCTATGTAGCCGTACCCGGATTCCAATACAGGGTTCAACTCCGACTTCTTTTGACGCCCGGATCGTTTGTTCCAGCTCTTCGAGCTTCTCGACCACGATGACGGTGGTTTTGCCTAACTTCCGGCCGAGAAGCGCGATCCGGATAAACGCGCGATCTTTGTAGCCATTACAGATGATCAGACTCTCCGGATCCTTGTGCATGGCCAGGGCCGCGACCAGCTCCGGTTTACTGCCCGCTTCCAGGCCAAAATGGTATTGCTGGCCGGCATCGACGATTTCCTCAACCACTTCGCGCAACTGATTGACCTTGATCGGGAAAACGCCGCGATAGCTGCTTTTGTAACCAAATTCGGTGATCGCACCCTGAAACGCGCGGTTTACCGATTCGACCCGGTGCCGCAACAAATCCTGAAATCGGATGACAATTGGAAATGGAAGGCCGCGGGCGCGGGCTTCGCTGACCACTTCCAGAATGTCAATTGAACCGCCGCTGTCCTGCATCGGCCTAACTTCAACGTTGCCGTTTCCGTTGATGCTGAAATAATCGCCACCCCATCGATCAACGTTGTAAGTGGCGATGGCAGATTCGACGTCCCAATCAGATTTCATTTAGTGTTATGCGCAGGGGTTGGAGAACGCGCGCCGACATTTTCATTCAGTGCGGAAAACATGCAAGTGACGTCTGACAACAAATCAGGGCGAGTTATTCACACTTTGGAAAAACCCGGTCGCAGCATGCGGCGCGCCCGCAGTGGTCATGAAATGTTGGCTACCTCTTACCATCAAAAATTCAAACGCCCGTTCGCATCCGGGCCGGCTTGGAACACCTTGTTTACCAATATTATGGGCAATGCTGGCCCGGGGGTAGCTTGTTTTTCCTTAATGAACGGGGTACCCTAAGATTGGATGAACAAAACGGTGATCGAAGTCCAGGTCCGGGCGGTGTTACCGACCAGCGGAGGGTGCGCGGTGTTTTTGGGGAACACCGACAAGGTGTTCATCATTTATGTCGACCAGACGGTCGGCAGCGCGATCACGATGTTCATGCGCGAGATTTCGAAGGAACGTCCTCTCACCCACGATTTGATTGCGCACCTGATGACGGCACTGGGCGCGCGAGTGGAACGGGTGATAATCAACGATCTCAAGAATGCTACTTATTATGCCCGAATGATCATTCGCGCCGAGAATGAATTACAGCAGAAGAAGATCATCGAACTCGATGGCCGTCCGAGCGATTGCATCGCCATGGCGACGCAACAGAAAGCGCCGATCTACGTCAGCCAGGAAGTGTGGGACGAAGTGGACGACATGAGCGACGTCCTTCGCAAGATGGAAGAGGAAGGGCTGAAGCCCGATCCGGAAGCGGAGAGCGCGGAAGAAGAGTGAGGCAAATTAGAAAGTAGAAATGCTAAAGTAGAAAACTTCGCCCCGTTTCTTACATTTTCTAACTTCTACTTTCTACTTTCTACCTATCCGAGAAGATCGCCGTATCGGGCATTCGCCAGCGCCAGGCATTTATTTAAGATCTCATCCGGGGTGTTGAGTTGCAGCGCTTCGTTCACCAGCCTCGCGCATTCGGGAACTTCCAGACTTTGCACCGCTCGTTTTACTCGGGGCACAAGCGTGGCGCCGACGCTCAACTCATCCATTCCGAGTCCGATCAACAGCGGAATCAGCGCGACGTCGCCGGCCATCTCGCCGCACACGCCCACCCAAATCTGATTGCTGTGAGCCGCGTCCGAAATCATTTTCAACAACCGCAGAACAGCGGGATGGGTCGGCTGATAAAGGTGCGAAAGTTTTTCGTTCATCCGATCGACCGCCAGTGCGTATTGAATCAAATCGTTAGTCCCGACGCTAAAGAAGTCCACTTCGGCGGCAAGTATTTCCGCTGAAATGGCTGCGCTCGGGATTTCAATCATCGCGCCCACTTCGGTGGCTTCGCTGAATTGAATGCCATCGCGACCAAGCTCGCTCTTGCATTCATCCAAAATTTTCACGGCCTGACGCAGTTCCTGCAGACCCGAGATCATGGGGAACATGATTTTCACATTGCCGACCACACTGGCCCGCAAAATGGCGCGGAGCTGCGTTTTGAAGATATCCAGATTTTCCAGGCAGAACCGGATCGCGCGGCAGCCCAGAAAAGGATTGAGCTCGTCCGCGGTTTCCACCGATCCCGGGGCAATTTTGTCGCCGCCCAGATCGAATGTTCGGATGATGAGCGGATGCGGAGCCACCTTTTCCGCAACCGTGCGGTAAACGTCATGCTGCTCGTCTTCGGTCGGAAGCGTATTTCGGTTCAGATAGAGGAACTCGGTGCGATAAAGTCCAATTCCTTCGGCACCGTTAGCCGAAACCGATTCGACGTCCCGAGGCAGTTCGATGTTGGCGGAAAGAACGATGTGCCGTCCGTCGCGAGTAGTCGATTTGGTTTCGCGAAGTTCAGTGAGCTGCTCAGCGATGCGAACGCGTCGGGTCTCGATCTCGCGATAGGCGGCCACCGTATCCGCGGTCGGATTAACGATCAGCAACCCGTTGATGCCGTCCAATAAGACCGAGTCGCCCGTCTCCAGACGATCAGTGGCGTCGTGCAACCCGACCACCGCTGGAATTCGTAACGACCGTGCCATGATCGCAGTGTGCGATGTTCGACTACCAAGATCGATCGCGATGCCGAGGACCCTGTCCCGGTTCATCATCGCCGTGTCGGACGGGGTTAAATTGTGCGCGACCAGGATATGCGCATCGGTCAGCGCCAGAAAAGGCTTCGGTGCCTTGCCCAGCAAGTTCCGGATGACGCGCTTGGTCACATCCTGAATATCGAGCGCACGCTCGCGCAAATACGGATCATCGATCTTACTGAGCGTGTCCGCGTAACTGGTAGCGACCTCCTGGAAGACCCACTCCACGTTGCAGCGATCCTTGTCCAGTTTGCGTAAAACTTCATCGATGAGGGTGCGATCCTCCACTACCAGCAGGTGCGCATCGAAGATGCCGGCGTCCTTTGCCCCAATCGATTCGGCGATGCGTTGTTGCATCTCCAGGATCTGCATCCGGGTTTGAATCAAAGCGGCTTCGAACCGTCCGATCTCGTCAGCGATCTGCCCGGCCTTGATGTTGTAGCGCGGCACATCATCGGCATCGTCCCGGATGACATGAATGATGCCGTGAGCGATACCCGGAGAGACGCCGGCCCCCTGTAACCTCAATTCCTCTCGCGACTGATCACCCATCCAGCTGCGAGATTAACGGCGAAGACACCGGCGCGAAAGTAAAACCGGAGTGCATGAAGCACTCCGGAAATCCCAAATCCCAACCACCAAATCCCAAGGAATCTTCAATTACCAAATATTAACAACGTGGTGCGGTTCTTGGATATTGGGAATTGGAGCTTCCCTGGTGCTTGGGATTTTGCATTTCCGACGGCGTCGTCGACGCCGCCGGTCAGTCTTCGTTGAACCGCGATTTAATCAGCTCTTCCAGCTCTTCCACGGCCTTGTCGGCGTCTGGACCTTCGCAGCGCAGATGCAATTTTGAGCCCTGGCCTGCTGCCAGCATCATCAACCCCATGATGCTTTTGCCGTTAACCTCTTCGCCTTCTTTCGATACCCAAATCTCGGCGCGAAAGCGGCTGGCAATGCGGACAAACATCGCCGCCGGACGAGCATGAAGTCCCAGGCGATTGATAATCGCTATATCTTTTTCGATTTTCTGTGCGCGCGCGTTACTTTTCCTGTTCAACAAACCCATTGGTACGTCATACCTGTTACACAACACTAGCTCTCTTTTGGCTCCATCAAGTTGAGCAGTTTTGCGTTAAATTCCACCGCGCTGTTTTTGCCAAGGCCTTTCAGCTTTTGATCCATCGCGGCCACTTCCACTAATCGCGCAATGTCTCTCCCCGGTCGAACAGGAATCGTCACGTGCGGCACCGGCATGCTCAGAATCTGGTAAAATTCCTGGTCGAGACCGATGCGGTCGACTTCCTCCAGCTCTTCCCACTCCTTGAGGGTCACCACCAGATCGAGCCGCTTTTCGATCCGGATGCTGCCGATCCCGAAAATATTCGCCACGTTGATAATACCGATGCCGCGTACCTCCATATGGTTCCGGGTCAGATTAGGAGCGGTAGCCATTAGTTCACGGTTCTCCATCAAGGTCACCCGGGTAACGTCATCGGCGACGAGGCTGTAGCCGCGCTCGATCAATCCCAGGACGCACTCGCTTTTGCCGATTCCGCTGGCGCCCCGGATCAGGACGCCGACGCCCAAAATATCGACCATGCTGCCGAACTCCGTCACCGTCGGTGAAAAGTCGGTTTCGAGGACGATGGTCGCGGCGTTGATGAACTTCATCGTGATCAGCGGCGTTCGAAACACCGCGATTTGTTGTTCAGCCGCCACTTCCATCAGCTCGGGTTCCAGATGCAGACCACGCGAAATCACCAGACACGGGATTTTTTGCTCGCATAATCCGCGAAAACGTTTTTCCCGGATGCTCGGCGACAAACTTTTCAAATAAGTAGTCTCGGCTGAACCAAGCACCTGGACCCGTTTTTCGGCGAAGTAACTGTAGAAACCGGAGAGGGCCAAACCGGGACGGTTGATGGTCGGTTCGCGGATTTTTCGATGAAACCCAACTCGCGGACCTTCCAGCTTCATCTGGAGTTTCTCGCCGTGCAGTTTGTAAAAGCTGTCTACCGTGACCACCGGAACACTTTTCCGGCGATCACTGGTAGAGGTGATGGTTTGGGTATTCCGTTTCGCTGCCATCGGGCGCCTAACCTTTACGCCACCCGGCCGGTTTTTCCAACGCAGGTTGTGGCCGCTTCGCGGAAGGAGGGAAAAACCAAACCCAAATCCCAAGCATCTCGCCGCGGCGAGTCCGTCCGATGGGGTAGAGACAGGGCGCGTTCAATGACGAAGCACCCGCCTTCGCCGGGTTACGGCGCGGCAGGCGAATGACGAATGACGAAGGAAGCCCAGATGACGAATATTGTGTCGGCTAACGGTTCCCAGCGCGGGGTAACGCTCAGCACTTAGAGCGTCGTCATCCGACATTCGTCATTCCGAATGCGCTACGCGCATTCGGCTACATCTTGAATCGCTCGCCTAAATACAGTTGGCGGCTGATTGGATCGTCGATCAGGAAATCCTTGGTGCCTTCGCTTTCCACCCTGCCTTCGTAAATCAGGTAGGCCCGATCGACGATTGACAGCGTCTCCCGCACGTTGTGATCGGTAATCAGAATCGCCAGACCAGACTTGCGCAGATTCACGATGATCTGCTGCACGTCGTAGACCGCGATCGGATCCACCCCGCTAAACGGTTCGTCCAGCATGAGCAGCTTCGGTTTGGTCACCAACGAACGCGCGATCGTTAGGCGCCGTTTTTCTCCGCCACTCAGGGTCAAGGCCTGGTTTTTCGCAATTCGCTCGATGCCGAACTGGTGCAGCAGCTGTTCGCATCGGTTCCTCCGCTCCGCTTTGCTCAACGGCAATGTTTCCAGGATGGCGAGAATATTCTGCTCCACCGTCATCTTGCGAAAGATCGATTCTTCCTGCGGCAGATAACCCATACCTAACCGCGCTCGTTTGTACATCGGGTAAGTTGTGACATCGGTGCCGGAAAAAATTACTCGTCCCCGATTGGGCCGAACCAGGCCCACAATCATGTAGAAGGTCGTGGTTTTGCCGGCGCCGTTAGGCCCGAGCAAGCCCACAATCTCGCCGCCCTTCACCGCCAGGTTGATTCCATCGACAACGGAACGCCCGCCGTAAATTTTTACCAGTTGATCGGTGCTAAGAACCGTTTCCGCCTGTTCGGCCGGACTTGCGCCCACATCCGGGCCGTAAGCTCGCGCAATTTCAGTGGAACTCATGTCTTCGGTTCTCATCACGGTTTGGGCGACGCCGGCGGAGAGTCGTTCTGATCCGGTGACTTCTCCTTTTCTTTCTCTTTGTCTTTATCCTTGCCCTTGTCTTTGTCCTTCGCTTTATCGTCCTTGGGTTCCTGACGAATATCAGTTCGGCTCGGACCGCGCGTCGTTAGCTGGCCGCTCTGGTTGATGACCATCACCGTTTCAGGACTCGTCCCGATGTGAGTGTTTAACCCCGATTGCACCCGCGGCGTGCCTTTCAATTCCACGTCTCCGGTAGTCGCCACGTAGACCGCGCTCTCGGCCCGGCCCACCGCGCGGTTAGTGGGTCCGCCGTTAGGCTCGGGTCGCTCTCGAACTACCGCCACATTGCCTTCGGCAATCGCTTTCTCCAGCCCCTGGGTTGCGCCTTTACTGATGAACACGGTCAATTTGTCGGCCTGAAGATTAAATCGCGGATCGACCACTTTCACCCGGCCGCGGAATATTCCCACGTTTTTTTGCGAATCAAAGAAAGCTTCATCAGCGAAAATTTCGGTGGTAATCGGACCGGTGGTTCCGGCATTTAAATCGAACCCCGGAATTTTGGTGTCCGGTTTGGCCTCCGTCTTGGTTGGCGGCCGCGTTTTGGACTGAGCCGGTTTTGCCGCGGCCGCTTTGGCCGCCTCTTGAGCAGGCGATGAGAACGCAATTCCTAACGACAGTCCACAGATTAGTAAAAGCTTGTTCATGGCTGAGGCTTGTCGGTCACGTGTGATGTGTCGTTAATTACCATCTTCACGTTGCCGATAATCCGGCTGGTCCGGGCATTGGTATCAAAAGTTGCCGAGTCCCCCACAATGTTGAAATCGGCCCGTCGCACCGTGGTTCGCTCCTCCGAGCTCAGGATTTTGGTCGTTAAGTCGAAGGTCGACGTCAGCATCACGACCTCCAGATCCACCTGGTTGGCTTCGTTGAAGGTCGTGATCTTCAAGTCGCGGAATCCAATCCGCTCCTGATCAAGCCGTTTGGCCGAGCCGGCCGTAAACTTGCCGCGCAGCCGACCGTTCAAATCGAAATCCGGCAGCACAAGTCCTTTTGCTTCATGTCCTATCGGCAACGGAATATTCGTTAGGCTTTGCTCGCCGGGACTGCCGGTAGCCCCTGGAATGGCTTTTCTTTTTTTGCCTTTCCCCCGCTTGGGCTTCGTCACTTCGGCCGACAGTGAATAAGTCGCGAAAGACAACACTAAAATGATCGCGCCCGCGGCGGCAGCCGTGCGTCTGCAGACGCGCCGGCTAGGAAACGGCTGCATGGATCGCTTTCAACCTTCGCAAATGCGCCCGCAAATTCTTTAGCGGGATCTGATTGGGGCCGTCAGACAACGCCCGGGCCGGATTGTCGTGTACTTCCATAAAAATTCCATCGCACCCCACCGCCATTGCCGCCCGAGCCAGAACCGGGGCAAGGTCTCCATCTCCGCCGGTCTTGTCCCCTGCTCCACCCGGCCGTTGCACGGAATGGG